>NZ_JBSSFD010000060.1:0-18917 GCF_054062295.1 Lysinibacillus sp. TE18511 | reverse complement strand
CACTAATCACCTCATGATTAGTATGCGAGAAAGTGAATCAAAAGTGTACATCTTTAAGTGAGTGCGTTTGTACATGTAGATCTTAGCATTTGTAGCGTCTAAGTGACGTCTTTTTCTTTTGGAGTTAAATGAAAAGGGTGAAGAAAGCTGTTATCTCGAAATGGCTAACAATGCTGCTGTTCGTAGGATGCTCTGTATTAAAGTGTAAGGCCGATTATTGATGGGTAGCGAAAAACGGCAAGGGATGGTTTCTCAGCTCTTTACAACGGCCAATAATAAAACTAGGGCTACGTTAGGGTAGATTATGACAATAACTGTATTGTATTCCATTTGTGATATAATGAAATAAATAACATTCAATTATGTTGATGGACAAGGAGATCTACTATGACTACAAATTATAAAAAAATTGCAGTGGCAATTGACTTTTCAGAACAATCATTAAAAGCATTGGAACAAGCTATTGAATTAACTTTACAGTATGATGCCGCTTTAGAATTAGTTAACGTTATTGATACAAGGTCCTTTGGGGCAATTTCAGCCTATGACTTAAAATATGCTGAGGAATTAAAAAACGAAAACTCAAATAAAATGGAAGAGCTAAAAAAGAAAGTTTTAGCAGCAGGAGTAAAAGAGGTAGGAGCAGTTGTAGTAACTGGTTCTCCGAAAGGGATTTTAACTGAACTACCTGGTGTTAGCTTAATCGTATGTGGCGCAACAGGGTTGAATCGGATGGAGAAAATGGTACTAGGCTCAGTTGCAGAGAGAATCGTCCGACACGCTAAATGCGACGTTCTAATTGTTCGATAATAAGGTTATAAAAAGGGTGTTTAAATTTTACACTTAAGATATAAGAATTCTTAAATTGAAATGGCATTCCAAGTAAAAAGAAATCTGCGTGCATTCCTGTAGAGAAGCACGCAGATTTCTTTTTTATAGACTTTGAAGTCACTATGTTTAATTATTGTGGTGTTGTTGCTGCGTTATCGATAATGTCTTGTGGAATGTCGATTGTTTTTAGATGATTGAATTCAGTATAAGTTACAACTGATTTTGTTGAAGTTGATATTTCTTGGTCTTCAACTTTCATTTTCAAATCAAAATTCATATCCATTTTTTCAGTATCGAAAGTTTCTTTATCGATTTGTAGAACGTAGTTTATTTTATCGATTGTTATGTTATCAAGTGGATTTTCTTCAAGACCAAGGTCTTTCATTGACTTTTGCATTTCAGAATCGATAAGTTCTTTAAATTTATCACCTTTTGCGTCTAAAGTTAAAATATATGCATCATCATTTTGCTCGAATTTGAAATCACCAATAAACTCTTTAAGCTGTTCTAATTGTTCTTTAGCGTTTGCAGATGATGCAGTTTGCTCTAAAATTGCATCAAACTGTTCGCTTGGTAATTTAAACCAGCTTTCAGTTGTTGGATCCTTCATGAAAAAGCCTTGTTCCTTCTTCATGTACATATCGATCGGCATATCCATAGTTTTTTTATCTTCACTAGTCATATCAGGCACTGTCATTGATCCTGTAATGTGCGCAGCAAGGGGATCGGAAATTACATCCATCTCCATTTTTGAATCCATGGCAATCTCCATAGCTTGATCACCTGATCCAGCTTTTGTTTTTTGAGACATCTCCATTGTTGCACTTACGCTTTTAATGTCAGCTTGGCGTTCTACCGCTTTGTCATATACTTGCTCTAAAGTGAGATCACTTTTTTTAGATGTGTCTTTCGTTGGGGTAGCGCTACTGTTACAAGCTGCTAGTGTTAGTGCTAGTGCTCCAACACTTAAAACTTTAAAAACTTTCTTCATTAATTTCATCTCCTATTCTTAATAAAAAACAATATCTATTAGTATACATTACTATAAAAGGAAAAGTTTCGTTATTTTGAAAAAAATACTATTATAATATTAAAATAATAGTAAATACCTAATGTATACCTTTATTAATATGGCCTTCTTGCACACTAGATACAAGAAAAAATAGTACATGAATAATAGTGTTGTTTTAAAAATTCATTTAGCTTTATATTGCAATAGTGCTGATACAAATCGCATCAGTTTCTTGCTATAGGTTTCAAATGATTTGAAATAGGTGAGCTCAGTATGTAGTGTTGATCCAGTGTTCGAGTCATAATTGCTTGTAGAGTAGGAGATATTGTTCATTTAATGAAAATACTATTTTTCAGAAAAGAAAAAGCCGAGAAAATGATAGCATTTTCTCGACTTTTTTTATCAGTTATAGCCCCAGATCATTGCGAATAATGTACCTAGGATAGTAACAACACCTACGAATACTGCATATAAAATCGTTGTATATAACGTTTTCTTATCTTCAGATTCACCGATGTGCATGAATAATACTAATTGTACAGTTGCTTGCGCAATAGCAGTCACTAGTAAAATACCAAATGCCATGTTAAATGACATATCAAACTTAACAACAGATAAAGCTACAATTGTTAGTAATAGTGAGAAGCCGAAGCCCATCACATGTTGTTTTGGGAATAATTCCTTCATCAGCTAATCAGTCCTTTCAAGTAGACGAAGCTGAAGATGAAAATCCAAACAACGTCTAGGAAGTGCCAGTACAGTGAGAAGATAAACGCTTTGTTAGCCGTTTGTGGGTTTAAACCACGTTTTGCTACTTGGATTAAAATTGCAACGCCCCAGAAGAAACCAAATGTTACGTGGGCACCGTGCGTACCAAGTAAAGTCATTAATGCCGATAAGAATGCGCTAGTTTGAATTGTAGCACCTTCATGAACATAAGTGACAAACTCATCAATCTCAATGCCTAAGAAGCCAAGACCTAAAATAAGCGTGATGATGAAAAATGTCATCATAGCTTTTTTATTGCCAAGGCGCATTGCATGAACACCAAGACCAATTGTGAAACTACTTGATAATAATAAGAATGTTTCCCATAATACTGGAGTTAATTCAAAAATTTCTGAGCCAGTTGGGCCGCTACCAGTACGTGTTTCAAGTGTGAAATACACTGTAAATAGTGTGGCGAATAACATGATTTCGGCACCAAGGAAAATCCAGAAACCAAAGATTTTCAGGCGATTTTCCTCTGTACTATATTCTAATGGAAGTGAAGAATCGATTTTCATTTTATTTATCACCTCTCAAGCTTTTTTCAGTTGCCATAACTTCTTCAACTGAAATGTAACGACCATGATCGTCTTCAAATGAACGATGTATCATAAAGCCAAATACACAAAGCATACTAATGATGGCTGGAGTCCATAGACTAAATACAGCGAAGAATGCTGCAAGGAAGAAGAATCCACTCATCCAGAAAGGTGCGCCAGTGTTGTTAGGCATATGAATTTTTTCGATCTTACCTGCTGTAATATCACGACCTTCTTTTTTAGCGAACCAGAATTCGTCTAAACGTGAAACAGTCGGAACTACTGCAAAGTTGTATTCAGGTACTGGAGAATGAGTAGCCCATTCTAACGAACGACCATCCCAAACATCTGCTTTTTCGTTGCGTGGCATATGTTTCCAGCTGTAGTAAATGTTATAAACAATTAACGCGAAGCCGACAGCAAGACCAAGTGCACCGATGAACGATACCATGCTTAATGGACCATATCCAGTTGACTCAGAGTAAGTGTACATACGACGAGCGTAACCATCTAAACCTAAAATAAATAGAGGGAAGAAAGCTACGTTGAAGCTAATTGCGATAAACCAGAAACCAGCTTTCCCTAGTTTTTCATTTAATCGGAAACCGAACATTTTTGGCCACCAGTAGTGGTAACCTGCAAGTACACCGAATACTGTACCTGGAATTAATACATAGTGGAAGTGGGCAACTAAGAACATCGTATTATGATATTGATAGTCCGCACTAGACATTGCTAGCATTACCCCTGTAACCCCACCAATTGTGAAGATTGGAATAAAACCAAGTGCATAAAGCATCGGAGTTGTAAATTGAATTTTACCGTGTCTCATTGTGAGCAACCAGTTAAATATTTTAACCCCTGTTGGAACAGCGATCGCCATTGTTGTAATAGAGAAGAAGCTGTTTACCATAACGCCGTGACCCATTGTATAGAAGTGGTGGGCCCATACTAAGAATGATAGTAACGAAATAACAACCATACTCATAACCATTGATTTATAGCCGTATAAGTTTTTACGTGCAAATGTCGCAATGATTTCTGAGAAGATACCGAAAGCAGGTAGGATAACGATATAAACCTCAGGATGTCCCCAAACCCAGAATAGGTTGGCCCAAAGCATGTCCATACCACCATTTTGCATTGCAAAGAATTGTGTTCCGAATTGACGGTCAAACATCATTAATGCAAGCGCTACAGTTAACACTGGGAACGCGAATACGATAATAACGTTTGTAATTAAAATTGACCAACTAAACATTGGCATTTTCATTAATGTCATACCAGGTGCACGCATTTTAATGATTGTCGTGATGAAGTTAACACCAGTCAATAACGTACCAATCCCTGATAATTGTAAAGCTAAAGAATAGTAGTTGTTCCCAACAGTCGGACTAAATTCTGTCCCTGCTAGTGGGAAGTAGGCTGTCCAACCAGAATCTGGTGAACCACCAATGATAAATGATAGGTTTAGTAAACCGCAACCAGCTGCAAATAACCAGAAGCTGACTGCATTCAGACGTGGGAAGGCAACGTCACGTGCACCAATTTGCAGTGGGATAACAATGTTCATTAAACCAATTACGAATGGCATTGCCATGAATAAAATCATGACTATACCGTGTGTTGTGAAAATCTCATTATAGTGTTGTGCATCAAGAAGTCCATTATCAGGAACTGCCGTTTGTGCACGCATTAACAATGCATCGATACCACCGCGGAATAGCATCAAAAGTGCTGTGGCGATATACATAATACCGATTTTTTTATGGTCAACAGTTGATAGCCAGTTTTTGTAGAAATAGCCCCATTTTTTGAAATAAGTAAGGCCTACTGCGATAACCACTGCTCCAACTATAATACTAATAGCTGCTCCCAAAATCATCGGTTCTTTTAGGGGATGGAAAATTTCTTCCATGCTCATTGGATGCGCTCCTTTCAAGTTTAAAAATTAATGTGAATGTGTTTCTTCAGATTTTTCTTGTGAATGATCCTCATGATTCATTTCAGAGTGATCCATTTCATCTTCAGACATGTCCATGTCACTGTGATCCATATCGCCCATTTTCATGTGCTCACTGTGTTCCATTGGAGCAGGGCTAAATTCTAAGTGTGTAGATGAATAGCTTGAACGACCAACATGTTCTGCTTTTAATAGTTCATCAAATTTTTCTTCTGTTAATGGTTTTTCATTTGCCTTTACATCGGCAGCCCATTTATCGAAGTCTTCTTGTGTCATCGTTTGTGCTTCAAATTCCATTTCAGCAAAACCACGACCACTGAAGTTAGAGTTACGACCCATGAATGAGCCAATGTCATCTGCTGCAAGGTGAATAGTATTTAACATGTCACTCATCGCATATTTTTGACCAGCTAACTGAGGAATCCAGAAACTTGTGATTGGTCCGAATGAGTAAAGTTTGAACTCAATTGGACGGTCGATAGGCATATTAACATAGTTAACAGTTTCGATCCCTTGCTCTGGATAGCTAAAGTGCCATTTCCAGTTAGAAGACGATGCATAAATAACAAGTGGCTCTTTATTGTCATAACCTTCAGGTTGAGACTCTACTGTACTTGTTGTTTTTACAGTAACAACAGCTAAGAATGCTACGATGATAATCGGAATAACTGTCCATGTAATTTCAAGTAGATGACTACCCTCTTCGTGAGGAGGCTCGTAATCGGCTGGTGCCTTTGAAGCACGGTATTTAGTTAGCATAAATGCTAAAAGCACATACACGACTAGTAATATAAAGGCCATTGTAATAATGGATAAAATAATTGTGTCTGATAATGTTTTGGCATTCGGTCCTTTTGTATCAAAGACTGTTAATGGTTCACAGCCAGTAAGAATTGCTAACGCACCAAATGCAATAAACATTAAGCTTAACTTTTTCTTCATGTTTGACTCCTTTCTATAAAACGGCTATTCATAAATTGCATGTGTTTGAATATAGATTTCGAATTTACAAATAGTGGGTAATAAGGTCACCTCTTTTAAGTAGTTGTACCAATCGAATAATCAGAAATACTTACAATGATATGGTTCAATATGAAACATTGAATCTAGTATTTGATTGGTCTAGTGCAAGCGTTCGCAAAGTTATTAATCTGTGCAACGATTTTTAGACTATGTTGTCAAAATCGAGAGACACAAATGTTGATGTTTGCAACAGTGATTATACGCCTCGTTTCGAAGAAAAAAAATTATTTTGTTATCGAATTAATAGCAAACAGGGGATGAATATGAACATTTTTTGAACAAAAAATGTTATTTCAATATTGGTATTATTGTGTTTTATAAAATAAACACTGTTAAAACGTTGAAAATACTGAGTTTATCATCTTTAACTAAGTAAATAGTTTTTTTTGTGAAAATATCATTTCACATTTTAGACGTCAATTTGTAATAAAATCACCGCTAGTTTAAGGGATTGAATGCTTTTTTGTTGCGTTTTCTAAAAAAAAGGGGTAGATGAAAGGCGATAAAAAGGGTATATCAGGATATATTCTCAATGTAAGGAATGATTGTAAAGGGGGTTTTTGGAAACTGGTATTAATTATGTTAATATAACTACTTAATACCATATATTAGGGGTGATATGTTTTATCTGAAAAGTGAAAAAATGTATTAAGACAAAAAAGCAAACTAAGAATATTCCTAGTTTGCTAAATTTAGGTTATGAGGACGAAAATAGATGTTCTAAGCAGAAAGAAAGTGAATTTCTATGCCCCTAGCTTTAGCCATTTTGCTACTTGTCCATAGATAGTATTTTGAAGTTTTGGGGCTAGGTTATTCATTTTTAAGGCAAAATACAATGTTTTCATTAAATTTAATGTGCATGTACGTCCACTAAAAAAGGATTCGTTATAGCCTTGTGTCATTAAATGAAATTCAAATTTATCGAATACTTGCTCGATAAATTCTATTAATGCTTCCTCGGAGTAGTCACAAGTCAATAACGCTTCAACTATATTAACTAAGCGTTCCTCTTCATCGTTGACAAAGACAGTACCTTTCCACGAAACAAGTTTCAATGCATGTAAGATTGAAGGTGCATGCTGTAAATCAAACTTCGGATGTTTAATTGTCATTGCTGCTAAATCGGCACCATGTGCAATACTATGCGCCCACCCCTTGTCTTGAACATGACCTCTCGTATCTTTTTCCAATAATAAATAACGACCAATCTTTTGGAAGAAAATTTGTAGACGATCATCATTTAAAATCAGTAGTTCGGCATCCTTTGCAAGAAGATTTGCTACAAGTAAAGCAGAAAACGAACGTGTAAAGACACTATCTGTCATTTCTTCGCCTATGTTTCTATATAAAAAATCGTCGCTTGTCGTTGTATCAAATAAATTTTGTAGCTGTTGAGTGCTCAGTAAATTGTCACTGAGTAAATCAATAAAAGTACGATAAATTAATTGGTCTCGTAGTTCTGCATCTGGTGAACCGCTGTGCGTTAACATTTCTTGTAACAACCAATCGCCTTCTTGTAACATAAATTGGTGGCGTGCTGAATGTGTCATAGTTGAAAATGATTGTAATGCATTTTTGATATTCATATATAATTCCCCCGAAAGTTAAGTTAGGTTCTCTATAAGAGCAATTTTTATTACGTGTTCCTTAAAGATCACTTGTCTTTGCAACTACTTTTTTTAAAATTGCTTACTATGGAGCTAAGTCTTTTCATTATAGCCTTTCAAAGACAAGTTTGCTGAATTGTGAAGTTTTCTAGTGATAAAGGAGTATATTTATAATCGGAATTCCAGAATCTATATAAAGTTGATATGATAGAAAAGCAACAAAAAGGGATAGACTTATGAAGGATTGCACAATAGCAAGACATACCTATTTAAGTATGTCTCATCCTGGTTACAATATAACGGCTGACTTTATACTGAACAGCCATTTACTATAATGAAGATTCGGTTAATAGTGCTGTATGATTTGTTGCATATCTTTTTGTCGATACTTAGAGCAATGACTTTTCGTTAAAAATAAACAGGGGTTAGATTGATCACCGAAAGTTGAAGATGACATTTGTTAAAATGAATGCCGTGTAAGTTGATTGGAGTGAAGAGTTTGTGACTCTTTGAGTCAATCAACCCTACGTTAAGGTGATGAGCTAGTATAAGACCTTATAAGAAAATAGTAGTAAAGAGGTGAGGGGAATGACAAAACGAAAACGACATGTTGTAAAACATGACAATATTGTTGTATTTCCTGGTGCTTTTCAAACATTAATACGTGAAGCACATATGTATGCGGAAAATTATCAATATGAAGAGGCAGTGGCAAGCTTTGAAAAAGCATTTTTATATGAAGATGGGGATGAATTAGCATTAAGTGCCTATGCATATGCTTTATACGAATTAAAGGCATACGATAAAGTTAAAAATGTTTGTGAGCAATTGCTTGCTATGGGAACGACATTATATGTGGAAGTAATGGAACTGTATGTTACTGTATGTATGCAGCTAAAGGAATTCCATCAAGTAGAGTCGTTAATTACGACATTAATTGAAGAAAAAGCATTTCCGATAGATCAGCTAGAGAAATTTGAACGTTTGAGAAGCTTGAATCAAGAAGTAGCTAAGAATCTCCAAAAAAAAGAGGATGCACAACGATTGTTAGAAGAGCAAGAATTCGAACTGTCGGAATTTAGTGCATTAACACCAGACGAACAATCTATTCGATTACATCGCTTAATGGATACGAATGTACGACAATTAAAAACGGCATTGAAAGCTATTATTGAATGTCCAAGGATCCATCCATTCGTCCAGAGCTTAGCACTAATATTATTAGTGGAACAAGAAGTCTCAATTGAGATTACTGTTTCAAAGTTTAATAAAACAATGACTATTAATCCTATTAATTTAGTACTACCAAATCAATTGCCACAGTATGGGGAAGTAAAAAAAATAATTGAAAGTAAATTAGAGCAAGACCCATCGACGCAGGAAATGGTACAATATTTAATGGCAAAGCATGCCATTGTGACGTATCCGTTTGAATGGCACTCATTCGAAGCCGATGATATTGCCTATGGTTATATTGATTTTGTACAATCCATGCTTGGAAAAGTGCAGGAAATGGACTATGAAATCATCGACTTTTTACAAATGTTAGAAAAACTAACGGAACTACATGAAGTATGAAATAAGTTGAAACTATACGCATCTATGTTATACTAAAATGGTTGTCAAAATCGTAGTTACGAATGAATTGTCTAACATTTTAAACTTGATTATTTATTTGGAGGTATTTATACATGTCAGCAAAATGGGAAAAACAAGAAGGTAATATCGGTACTCTTACAATCGAGGTACCAGCTGCAGAAGTAGACGCAGCAATGGATCAAGCATTCAAAAAAGTTGTAAAACAAATTAACGTACCAGGTTTCCGTAAAGGTAAAATGCCTCGTAAAATGTTTGAACAACGCTTTGGTATCGAATCTTTATACCAAGATGCATTAGAAATCATCGTTCCTGATGCTTATGCAAAAGCTATCGATGAAGCTGGTATTATGCCAGTTGATTACCCAGAGATTTCTGGTACAGAAAACTTTGTACATGGTAAAGATTTCGCATTTACTGCTCAAGTAACTGTTAAACCAGAGCCAAAACTTGGTGAGTACAAAGGTTTAGAAGTTGCGAAACTAGCAGTAGAAGTTACTGATGAAGAAGTAGAAGCGCAAATTCAAGAACAATTAGCTCGTAAAGCAGAGCTTGAAATTAAAGAAGACGAAGCAATCGTAGAAGGCGATACAGCTGTTATCGACTTTGAAGGTTTCGTAGGTGAAGAAGCATTTGAAGGTGGTAAAGGTGAAGACTACCCACTAGAAATTGGTTCAGGTTCATTCATCCCAGGCTTTGAAGAGCAACTTGTAGGTGTGAAAACTGGCGAATCAAAAGACGTAGTTGTTACTTTCCCAGAAGAATACCATGCAGCTGAATTAGCTGGTAAAGAAGCTACTTTCAAAGTAACTGTAAAAGAAGTTAAAACAAAAGTTCTTCCAGAATTAAACGACGAGTTCGCTAAAGAAGTAGACCCAGAAGTTGATGGGGTTGAAGCTTTACGTGCTAAAATCAAAGAGCAAACTGCTAACCAAAAACAATCAGAATCAGATGCAACTCTTCGTGATGAATTAGTAGAAAAAGCTGCTGAAAATGCAGAATTCGAAGTGCCAGCTGGTATGATTAACTCTGAAACTGATCGTATGTTACAAGAATTTGGTCAACGTTTACAAATGCAAGGTATGAACTTAGACCTTTACTATCAATTCTCAGGTCAATCAGAAGAAGATTTACGTGGACAAATGAAAGAAGAAGCAGTAAGCCGTGTACGTGTATCTTTAACACTTGAAGCAATTGCTGAAGCAGAAAAAATTGAAGCAACTGAAGCTGATATCGAAGCTGAATTAGAAAAAATGGCTGCTCAATTCAACATGACAAAAGAGCAAATTACAGGAGCTTTAGGTGGTACTACAGTTCTTGAAAACGACATTAAAATTCAAAAAACAGTTGAATTTTTAGTAGAAAACGCTAAAATTACTGAATAGGATTTTTTTGTAACTGGATAGATAAATGAAAACAAGGTACGGCATTAAACCGTGCCTTGTTTTATCACATATATTTTGTTTAGGTTAAGCCAGATTCCCCTTAGGTTTGGTTGGACATAGTTAATGGATGTTACGACTATTCTCCCAAAGGAAGTACTTTTTTGAAGAGGGGATAAGCAGAGCCTTTACACTTCTCTTATACATAGTATTGTTTGACTTTTCACACGATGCTAAATTTTAACTTATTTCAGTTGAAGTCTCCCACCTCTATAAGTGGTGAGGTGAATTCAGGTTTAAGTTATTTTTCAGCGGGTGTCCAAACATCCACTGAAATAAGTTAAAGCCCCTGGCAGATGTCACGGATTCGGTAAGGAGTTCTTTGTGCAAGCACAAAGCCGAATCAGGACGCAATTATGCCGAGGCATAATTGATCTTCATTCAGCAGAGCAGAGCTTAGTTTTTTATCTTCATTCAGTGGATGTCCAAACATCTACTGAATGAAGATAAAAAATGTCTCACTCTTCCAATTGAGAAACAATGCTCTGAAGTTTTAAACACTATAGCAAATACATCCTCTTCTGAATGAAGTTAAGCCTCTGGCAAATGTAAAAGATTTTAAGAAAAGCGTAAGTTCTTTGGTTGCTAAGAGTTTCTGAAGAACGAATTGTTACACATGTGTGAAAATGAAAGGTATAATTGTAAATTCATCAAGTTAAATAATTACTAGCTTTACGGTAAATATCAGTGTTTCCGCACTTTGCATGTCGTAAACATATTTTAAAATCTCGAACCATAAACGCCGTGGTGTAAATGGGTGCAGACAATTTATTTGATAAAGATTCAATAATCTTGTAAGATTGTTGCTTGAATAGGGGTGAAACATATTGTTCAAATTTAATGATGAAAAAGGCAATTTAAAATGCTCATTCTGTGGAAAGCCACAAGAACAGGTGCGTAAATTAGTTGCAGGTCCTGGTGTTTATATTTGTGATGAATGTATCGAGCTTTGTTCAGAAATCGTTGTAGAGGAACTGGGCGTTGAAGAGGAAATCGAATTCCAAGATATTCCGAAACCGAAAGAAATCTTATCGATTTTAGATGAGTATGTAATTGGACAAGAACGTGCTAAAAAAGCTTTAGCAGTTGCGGTTTACAATCACTACAAACGCATTAATACGAATAGTAAAATTGATGATGTAGAATTAGCAAAATCGAACATTGTGTTAATCGGCCCAACTGGTAGCGGTAAAACTTTATTAGCTCAAACATTGGCGCGTATATTAAACGTTCCTTTTGCTATTGCGGATGCTACTTCTCTAACAGAGGCTGGCTATGTAGGTGAGGACGTTGAAAATATCTTATTAAAATTAATTCAATCGGCAGATTACGATATTGAGCGTGCTGAAAAAGGAATCATCTATATTGATGAAATCGATAAAGTTGCGCGTAAATCTGAAAATCCATCTATTACACGTGATGTATCAGGTGAAGGTGTACAACAAGCCCTTCTTAAAATTTTAGAAGGAACAGTTGCGAGTGTCCCACCACAAGGCGGACGTAAGCACCCTCACCAAGAGTTTTTACAAATCGATACTACAAACATCTTATTCATTGTGGGTGGAGCGTTTGATGGAATAGAATCCATTATTAAACGTCGTCAGGGTGAAAAAGTAATTGGCTTTGGTTCAGATCCAAACAAAATCGATGTGGATGAAGGCTCAATAATGGCAAAGCTGATTCCAGAGGATTTGTTGAAATTTGGTCTTATACCAGAATTCATCGGTCGATTACCAGTACTTGCAAGTCTAGAGCAATTAAACGAGGCTGCACTTGTTCAAATTTTAACGGAGCCTAAAAATGCACTAGCTAAGCAATATCAAAAAATGCTTGAACTCGATGGTGTTGAGCTTGAGTTTGATGAAGGTGCCCTTGCGGAAATTGCAAAAGAAGCAATTGAACGTAAAACGGGTGCACGTGGTCTTCGTTCAATTATTGAGTCAACAATGCTTGATGTAATGTACGAATTACCTTCACGTGAAGACGTGAAAAAATGTATCATTACTGCAAAAACAATTACGGATAAAGAAAAACCGAAATTGCTTCTTGAAGATGGCACGGAACTCGATGAAGGTAGCGACACAAAAACTTCAGCATAACGAACAGCGTGGCTGTCTATTGTTATGAGATAAAGAGTAATTTAGCTGACTTCGATTGTGCAATATTCGCACATATCGAAAGTCAGCTTTTTATTCATTCATACATAAAGCCGGCTATAAAAATGAAATTTTTGGCTCGCTTGATAAACTAGTGTGAATCGACTTTTTAGACACATACTAGTAGCGCGGGATGTGAACAATAAAATTTTGACGGAGGTGAATACCCGCATGGTGACAATACAAAAAACAACAAATGTACCATTATTGCCTTTACGTGGACTTTTAGTATACCCGTCGATGGTGTTACATATTGATGTGGGTAGAAATCGTTCTGTAGCAGCGCTAGAACAGGCAATGTTAGAGGACCAATTGATATTATTGGTAACACAAAAAGAAATGCATGATGAACAGCCTGAGGAACAAGATTTATATACAATTGGCACGATTGCATATGTTAAGCAGATGCTAAAATTACCAAATGGAACACTGCGTATTTTAGTGGAAGGTGTAGCCCGTGCTTCGTGGAGTAACTATCAAGCGTTGGAAAAATATACGGTTGTAGACATCGATGTTAAGAATGAACCAATCGATAAGGATGTTGAAACACAGGCTTTAATGCGCACGTTGTTAACGTATTTCGAAAAATACGCGAAAGCCTCTAATAAGATTACATCTGAAACCATTAATACTGTGGTAGACATTGAAGAGCCGGGTCGTTTAGCAGACATCATTGCATCACATTTGCCAATTAAGATTGCTGATAAACAAGAAGTATTGGAGATGCTCAGTGTCAAAAAACGTCTAGATCATTTAATTATTCGTTTGCACGACGAGCAAGAAGTGCTTGATCTTGAGAAGAAAATTAATACAAAAGTTAAGCAATCTATGGAACGTACGCAAAAAGAATATTATTTACGTGAACAAATGAAAGCTATTCAAACAGAGCTAGGCGATCGTGAAGGAAAAACTGGCGAAGTAGCTGAATTACGTAAGCGTATTGACGAAACAGGAATGCCTGAATCAACGAGAGAAGCAGTACTTAAAGAGTTAGATCGCTATGAAAAGTTACCAGGAGCTAGTGCGGAAAGTGGCGTAATCCGAAACTACATTGATTGGATTGTAGCGCTACCATGGACAAATGCGACTGAGGATCGTATGAATATTGAACATGCAGAAAACATTTTAAATCGTGATCATGATGGATTAGAAAAAGTAAAAGAACGTGTATTGGAATATTTGGCTGTACGACAGTTGAAAAACTCGTTACGTGGACCAATATTATGTTTAGCTGGCCCTCCAGGTGTCGGTAAAACGTCGCTAGCACGATCTATTGCGGAAAGCTTGGATCGTAAATTTATCCGTATTTCATTAGGTGGGGTACGTGACGAATCAGAAATTCGTGGTCATCGTCGTACGTATGTTGGAGCAATGCCAGGTCGTATTATCCAAGGTATGAAAAAGGCCGGGACGATTAATCCCGTGTTCTTACTAGACGAAATTGATAAAATGTCTAATGATTTTAGGGGAGATCCTGCAGCAGCAATGCTTGAAGTTTTAGATCCAGCCCAAAATAATACATTTAGCGATCATTATATCGAAGAACCTTACGATTTATCAAATGTATTATTTATTGCAACTGCCAATGATTTAAGTACAATTCCTGGACCGTTACTAGATCGTATGGAAGTAATTTCAATTGCTGGCTATACAGAAATTGAAAAGGTGCAAATAACAATAAACCATTTAATACCAAAACAATTAAAAGAGCATGGCTTGAAAAAAACACAAGTTATTATTAAAGATGAAGCGGTAATAGATATTATTCGTTATTATTCACGTGAAGCGGGTGTCCGAGGACTAGAGCGTCAAATCGCAACACTATGTCGTAAAATTGCTAAGATCATCGTTTCTGGTGAGAAGAAACGAGTAACAGTTAGCTCAAAGTCACTAGAAGAGTTACTTGGCAAACATCGCTTCCGTTATGGACAAGCAGAGAAGGAAAATCAAGTCGGTGTAGCTACTGGGCTTGCTTATACAACTGTGGGTGGTGATACATTGCAAATTGAGGTATCATTAACACCTGGTAAAGGGAAATTGCAGCTAACTGGGAAGCTAGGAGATGTCATGAAGGAGTCTGCTCAAACGGCTTTATCATATGTTCGTACAAAGACGGACGAGCTCAAAGTGGATGCTGAATATTTTGAAACGCAAGATATTCATATTCATGTTCCTGAAGGAGCTGTGCCAAAAGATGGACCTTCAGCAGGTATTACAATGGCAACCGCAATTGTTTCCGCAATTTTACATCGTCCAATACGCCGCGAGGTTGGCATGACAGGTGAAATTACATTACGTGGTCGTGTACTGCCAATTGGTGGCTTAAAGGAAAAAACACTTAGTGCGCATCGAGCAGGATTAACAACAATTATTTGTCCAAAAGATAATGAGCGAGATATTGAAGATATTCCTGAGAGTGTACGCGAACAACTAACATTTAAACTAGTGTCATCGGCTGACGAAGTATTGGCCCATGCACTGGACGGAGGTTTTTAAGAACATGAAAGTCCATAATGTCGAAATGGTCATAAGTGCTGTAAGACCAGACCAATATCCAGAAGATGGACTGCCAGAATTTGCACTAGCCGGTCGTTCAAATGTAGGGAAATCTTCCTTCATTAACCGAATGATCGGTCGTAAAGCTTTAGCACGTATTTCTTCTAAACCCGGAAAAACACAAACGCTTAATTTTTACAAAATCGAAGAACAGTTGTTTTTCGTAGATGTTCCGGGCTATGGTTATGCCAAGGTTTCAAAGACTGAGCGTGAAGCATGGGGAAAAATGATCGAGCGCTATTTTACAGGGCGCAATGAATTAAAGGCAGTCGTACAAATTGTTGATTTACGTCATCCCCCTACAGCTGATGATCGTTTGATGTATGATTTTTTAAAGCATTACAATATTCCTTGTATTGTCATTGCAACAAAGGCAGATAAAATTCCAAAAGGTAAATGGGATAAGCATAAAAAAATCGTGAAAGAAACGCTAGATATGGAGAAAAATGATCCAATTATTGTTTTTTCTTCAGAAAAAGGAATTGGCTTTGAAGAAGCTTGGCGTACTATCGAAAATAAAATGTAATGTAATCAATTTCGCCTTGGCGTAATTGCGTCCGGATTTTGAATTGTGCTCGCACAATTCATTCCTTTCAAAATCCGTTATATCCTCCAGAGGATATTTAACTTCATTCAGTAGGTGTTTGGACACCCACTGAAAAAGGAACTACATCCGCGTTTCATCTTACCACCTTTAGAGGTAGGAGTCCTCTGTAACTGACGCTTTCCTTTTGCTACTAAAACATTTTGTTGCTGTCGCTTCGCTTTCGCACAGAAAAGATCTTGTTGCTGTCGCTTCGCTTTCGCACAGAAAAGATCTGCTGAATGAAGATAAAAAACATCTATTGCGTCTAATATTTAGGACAGTAGATGTTTTTTTTATGTTACGAAAGCTGTGGAGGTTCCCAGTAGCGAGAGCAACAGAAAATTATGTAGAAAAAAGGGGAAATCGCTTGATGATTGAAACATTTGACCGATAAATCAGATAGGAGGTGGACTATATGGATATCGCGGCTTTATCAATTGCAATGAATCAAGCGACTTTAATGCAAAATGTATCGCTAGCTGTAACAAAGCAAGCTATGGACATGCAGCAACAAAATTCTGAACAGTTAGTTGAAATGTTAGATGCTCCACATCCGACATCTGGACATACAATTGACATTCAAGTGTGATGAAGGAAAAGGTAGCTTGAAGTTAGAAGCTACCTCTATCTTTATGTCTAATGGTAGCTGTTATAAAGAAAGGACAATGTGCTAATTTGTAACTTTTTATATAGGAAAAACTACCAATAATACGATATACTAGTATAAATAACCAGGCGTGTTGATTAGGGAAAAATAGGTTTATTATTGAGCGATAAAAGAATTTTTTGTTGCTATTTTGTTAATATATTCCCATTTTAACTGATTGTAGCGTAGGGCTACTCGACTCCCGCGGGAAAGCGAGTAGCCCGTAGCGGAAATCAGAGCCTTCTAATTAATTATGATGGATAAAAATGGTTGATCAACACACCTGAGAAATAACAACTTTTAAAGGAGGCGGGATTTGTTGAAGAAAATTCCATACATACTACTGATTTTATTACTAACGGTTCTCGGATTTTCATCAAATCAAACAGCTCATGCTGCGCAAATGGTAACTGGGACTTTTGTTGATGTAACATTTTCAGAATATGCAAATTCTAATGGAGTAATAGAAAAAAAGCTTAGTAAAATTACTTTGCAAAATGATAGCGGTCGTACAGTTACATACAATATAAATGATAATGCTCGTCTGTATATTAATAATACAGTAACAACAATTGAAGGATTTAAGATGGGTATGAAAGTAGAAGCGGATATTTCCCTTCGAAGTGTTGTTGAGCTACGAGGTACTTCCAATACCACAACAGAAAAAGAAACAGAAACAGAATCTACACCAGTTGTACAAAATACTAAAAAACTTGCTGGAGTAGTGACAAGTATCGATCCAAATGGGTTATTCATTACGCTGAAGCCAGATATTGGGGAGGAAACAACCTACTATATCAATAAAGATACAACTTATCAAAAGAACTCTTCAGCTGTCGATATTAGTGCACTGTACGTAGGGGATCGTGTAAAGCTTAATCTTAAAAACCAAAACACATCCATTGTCACAAAAATAGAAATTAGTGAGACAGGTACATTAGTTGAAAACCTATATAAAGGTGAAATACAAGCAGTTAATGCCAATACAAATAAGTTAACTGTAAAAAATCAACATGCATTTGTAAATTGGCAATTTGGCTCAAGTACAACAACAGCTTTATCAACGATGGATTTTTCATCAAAGGTACCGATTTATGTTGGAAATACAAAGATTGAAAAAGGCCAACTAAAAAATTATATTGGCAGTGAAGCATACTATGCGACCGTTAAACAATTCGGCAAAGAAGTCATTGAGAAGATTGTTGTTTTGAAAAATAACGAGCGTACTTATTATGAGCCTATGCTTTCTGTAGATACAGAATATAAATTATTAAAACTTAAATCGGCGGGTACATTATACTTCCACGATGGAACGATATTAATTCGAAATGGTCGTTTAATTGAGCCTACTGGATTGATGGCTTATGGTACGGCGTTTGTTGTTTCAGACGGCGCTGCGCGTGATCATTATGCACAAGTTGTTCAAGTAACAAGTGATAGCTTTATGTCACCAAACTTAGCAGGTCATGAATTATATTACGGACGTTTATCACAAGCGGACGGCTATTTAATTGAAATTGATGACGCAATGAAGATCGAGTCAAATGTTTTCAAGAAAACAGATCGTACTGTACTGTCAGTTAGTAATTCAACGAAGGCAATGGTCGATGATGGCAACAAAACATATAGTGTAGTCCCTGATATTGAGCTTCATTTATCTGAAGGTGAATATGGTTATTTCTATGTGAAAGATGGACATGTACAGGCCCTTCATATTCTGAATAAAGCTAAGCCTGTTGCACCATTGATGTTAACTGGTAAACTACAGTCAGTAAAATCGACATATCCAGCTACGATTAATGTGAAGAGCGTTAGTCAATGGCAAAATGGTCGATGGTATGAAGCAGGTGAAATGGTGGATATGAATATTAACCAAGCTACGCTTATTAAAGCTGGTAAAGTTATTCAACCATCTGATTTAAAACCAGCTGATCGTTTAGTAGTATTATCAGATCGTTTTGGCAAAGCTCATTTTATATTAGTTGATTAATAAAATAGAATCTGCAAATCTTCTGCAAATAGTATTCTTTATTTTAGTTATGTGAAACGTAAGAGCATACTTGCAGAAGACGAGCAGATTTTAAGCTTGATTTAAACGGCTCATCACCAAAAGTTGTGGGTGACATTTGTTAAGACGTATGCCTTGTATATAAGTTGATTGGAGTGGAGACTGGGCGACTCCTTGGGGATCA
>NZ_JBSSFD010000059.1:0-18973 GCF_054062295.1 Lysinibacillus sp. TE18511 | reverse complement strand
ACCCGTGGAAGAGCGTGAAAACGTGTTGCGACAAGACTTTACAACCGAAACTATCAATGAAAAATGGGTGGCAGATATTACGTATATCCACACAGCACAAGATGGTTGGTGTTATTTGGCGTCGGTATTAGATTGTCACACCAAGAAAATTATTGGGTATAAATTTGGTCGTAAAATGACGGTTGACCTAGTTTTAGAAGCCCTTGATAACGCAGTAGCAGCGCAAAATCCAGCACCAGGACTAATTGTACACACTGATTTAGGCTCTCAATATACAAGTGAAATTTTTGGTGAACGCATAAAGAAATACGAAATGATCCCATCATTTAGTCGAAAAGGATGCCCTTATGACAATGCATGCATCGAATCATTTCACGCAACACTCAAAAAAGAAGAAGTATACCGAACACGTTACGACCGCTTTGAAACCGCACGCGTAGCTTTATTTAAGTACATCGAAGGCTGGTACAATCGCAAGCGAATCCACGGTAGCATTGATTATTTCACACCCGATGCGTATGAGAAAATGTGCCGAGCAGCAGCGTAAAAAAGGGGTACAAAGAAATCTACCCCTCCACATTTTTCGGGCGCAACTTCCATACATTTTCCGCTCTACATCCCGAGTAGGCGGTCAAAGGCTCTTTTCACTTTGACGGGCTACTCGGGATGTGGAACACTCCAAAAATGGACGTTGCGAAACACAAAAAAATTAACTTGAGTGTGTCTATAAACTTGACGTAGATCCAATAGAAGACAGCTAGGTATTAAAATATACCAAGTTAATTTCATTCAGTTTTACTGAAACAAATGCGCTTATAAGTACGGCAATAACGCTAATTTAACCGTATAAATTTTTGATTATCACTGTATATTACAACTTTACTTGGAGTAGCGAGCATGATAGCCTTGCTCGCGTAGCCAGCGCATGTAATAGCTGATTTTTGGCTGCCAAATCATGCAATTAGAGGTCTCTATATCAAGGTTGTAATTATTCACACATGAATAGGGAAGCAAAATGTACATCACGATACGGACATTTATATTAGCTCAAGAAGAACTGAATGATTTTTTTGATTGAGACCATATATCCATTTTAATGTGTTTTTTCTTCAATAATGTCCCGCTATTTTACACCAATTCCTAAGTCCATTAAAATGCCAGAAATCCCTACTTATTGAAAGCAGGGATTTCTCTTTGTATTCAATTATGAGATTTTAAATTAAAGCACTACACTACATTTAAGTACAACCCAGTTAGTAAAAAAGCGACTGCTCTATTGAACAATCGCCCCTGTTAGTTTAATAATTTCTACCCAAAATTTCTATCAAAAACAGAAGCATATAATAATTACCTGCACAAAGATATATTGCAACTTGAGTTGTTTTTTTGTTTTCATATACCGCAATGATATAAGTAGTACTTACCATCAGACAATTGTTTAGATATATAAATAATTTTTTCGAATTTTTCTATAGTGTCATCTCTATCAAAACTCAATATATCATCATCGGTGTATTCATGGTAATAAATAAGTTTTTCGATTACACTCGGACCATTCTTAAATAAATCTCTCCAAGCAGTAAAAATAGAAATAAGGGAGAAAGCCGAATGTTCATCAAATAGTGTTATCCCAATCTCATTAATCCCTACTTGTTTGGGGTTTCCTGGAAAAGCGGGGTTCATACATGGAATCCATGTAAGTGAATCAAAAATATATTCAAATACATTGTCATCAACTGTAATGTAATCAACAATTATATCCTTGTAATTGTCTCTATTCCTACCAAAATTAAGAAAAAAATTGTCATCTTGTGTTTCGGTCTTTTTTATCAAATAGAATTCATGCATAAATAGCCCCCTAGTATATTCAATCCATTTTTATGTAACAAAAAACTATTTTAACATATATTGTTCATTCTTTTGTTTTAATCTGTTAGTTTAAGTAGAAAAAGGCTCTGCTCCTTATTGAAGTAAAGCACCCGTTAGCCATCCATGAAGCGCAATAAACAGCACTTCATCACAGAAAATGAAAGATGATTAAGTTCTTTCATGGGGAGTTAAGAAGTGTCCCCGATATCAAAAGCAAAGACGTTATATTTTCCTCAAGTAAAAAAAGCCCAGTCTCAAAATTAATTGAGTACTTGGACTTGGTGTTACATGATCAAATTGTTTTAGCCATTGTTCTATTCGTAATTTCATAACCTATTTTTCATCATTTCCAATTGAAACCTTTTTCCGCTAAAAAATCTGTAATATGAGGACGGCGCTGTTCGATTAAAAAGTCAGCCATTTGCTTTGTCCAGTTATCAATTTTTCGATTCGATGAGCGATTATTATAGTATGTTTCCATTGTGTCATTGTAAGCAGGTAAAAGCTCTTCGTATTTTTCTGCATTGTATTCATTTTCATGTAATACTGCTGCAACTGGTAAACGAGGTTTTACTTCGTTGCGACGAGCAGGAACTCCGATTGTTAAGCCGAATAGTGGGAATACATAATCAGGTAGATTGAATAATTCGCTTATTTCCTCAGGCTTATTACGCACGCCGCCAATATAACAAATACCATATCCCATAGACTCTGCCGCAATGACAAAGTTTTGAGCGAATAATGATACATCAGCTACCCCAACAAGAACATTTTCTGCTGAATCCGCTACAATGTCTACACCTTCTAATTTACCTGCCATTTGCAGACGTTTGAAATCTACACAGAAGACAAAGGCACCGCCAGAAGTTTCGTATTGACGAGGATTACCAGAGAGTAAACCTAATTTTTCCTTTTTCTCTTCATCTGTTACCCAAATAACACTATAAGCTTGTACAAAATGTGATGTAGCAGCCATTTGTGCAGTAGCAATTAATTCTTCAATAATTTCTTTTGAAATTTGATTTCCATCATAAATACGAACCGAAGAGTGGTTACGTAACAATTGTTTAACCATCTAAAAAAAATCTCCTTTTCCCCTTATTTAACAAGAGCATATCACGCTTTTTTAAATAAATCGAATTTATGCGAGCTTAACATTATTTTTGGATAGTATTAAAATGCATTAATTTTCTCGTAAAGTTAAATATTTTGGTTAATATAGATTAAAAATTCTAAATAGTATAGAATTGTTTGTGCGACGGTTTATTTGGTTTATACACCAATAAATGGATTTTTGATCGGAAAAATTAAGCCAAGTAATCTAGTTGAACAAAAATAAAGTGGGATGGAGGAATAAGGGATGGAAGAAAAGTTAGCGAAAAAGCTTCGTAATGAACAGCTACGGAGCAAGGTTGTAACAGCAGAAGAAGCAGCATCTTGGATTGAGGATGGTATGGTACTTGGGATGAGCGGATTTACACGTGCTGGTGACGTTAAAGTGGTCCCACTGGCACTTGTGGAAAAAGCTAAAAAAGAGAGCTTTCAGGTAGATGTATATACAGGTGCATCGCTTGGTCCAGAAGTTGACCAATACTTAGCAGAAGCTGGCGTTATTCGCAAACGCGGACCTTTCCAAGCGGATGCCGGTATTCGTAATAAAATCAACAGTGGTGAAATCACATTCGTTGATGCGCACCTGTCACATAATGCAGAACTAGTACGTCAAGGTATTATTGGTCCTATTGATTTTGCAGTTATTGAAGCGACTGCTATTACAGAAGACGGCTTACTAATTCCTACAACTTCAGTTGGTAACTCTCCGATTTTTGTGCAAGAGGCAAACCAAATAATCATAGAGTTGAACATAGCTCAGCTTGATGCATTAGAGGGTGTGCACGATATTTTTGTGCCAGGACCACAGGGGAAACGTGATCCAATTCAATTACAAGATGTATCGGATCGACTTGGCACAATTGGTATTCCACTAGATTTAGATAAAGTCAAAGGTATTGTGATTTCAGATATATTAGATGCACCATCAACAATCGTTCCTGCTGATGAAGAAACAGATATTATGGCCAATCATTTATTAAACTTCCTACGTGAAGAAATTAAAGTAGGCCGTTTAACGACAAGTTTACGACCAATCCAATCAGGAGTAGGTTCAGTAGCAAATGCTGTATTATTAGGCTTTAAAGATTCTGAGTTTGAGAACTTGGAAATATATTCGGAAGTACTACAAGATGCGGTATTTGAATTAATAGATGCAGGTAAGGTAAACTTTGCATCTGCTACTTCTATTACTCTTTCCGAGGCAGTTGGAAATCGAGTGTATAGTAATTTCGAACAATATACCGATAAATTAGTATTACGCCCGCAAGAAATTTCTAACCAACCAGAAATTATTCGCCGACTCGGGTTAATTTCTGTTAATACAGCGCTTGAAGTAGATATTTACGGGAATGTGAATTCTACGCATGTTTCTGGCACAAAGATGATGAATGGAATCGGCGGTTCTGGAGACTTTGCACGTAATGCAAGATTAGGTATTTTCGTCACAAAATCTTATGCGAAAGGCGGAAATGTTTCTAGTATCGTCCCAATGGTATCGCATGTGGACCATACGGAGCATGATGTAGACGTAATCGTTACAGAGCAGGGAGTAGCAGATTTGCGAGGGCTTGCACCAAAAGAACGGGTTGCACTCATTATCGATAACTGTGCACATCCGGAATATCGTGAGCAATTACGGAAGTATTTTAACGATGCTAACGAAGCAACAGGTGGGCACCATACGCCACACAATCTAGAAAAAGCACTTTCATGGCATGTAAATTACGCAAAAAACGGGACGATGAAGGACCCTGCATTATCGAAATAATAAAATGAAGAAAGCCTTGAAGGACAGTTGACTTGTTCCTTCAAGGCTTTTAGTTGTTAAGAATGTATTGCGGCAAAAAGCTCGGGTCAAGCAAGGTCTCTGAGTGATCGTTTGAGCCTCCGAAGTGATCGGGCGGGGCCCCGATGTGATCAGGTGAGCCCTCGAAGTGATCGGGTAAGCCCCAGCCCGTAGCGGAAATCAAAGCCTTCTAATCAGGATGGATAAAAATGGTTAATCAACACACCTGGTTATTTCTTTTTCTTAAATGCAGAAGTCACTTTAGGCTCAGTTCCCTGAATTAATCTCTTAATATTTTCAATATGCAAAATGATTGCTATTGCAAAAAGTAGTAGGGCAATAATCGTTGGACCTACTCCAGGAATCCATAAATATGTTGCTGTACAAAAAACAAGATAAAATTCAAGTACACCGACAATTAAATAATTCGTCGCGAAAGATAAAATAACAAATAAAATGAGTGCAAATAAACCAATTTTCCAATCAACTGCAAGTAGGATCCCTATGATTGATGCAGTTCCTTTGCCGCCATCGAAGCCCATGTGAAATGGGAAGTTGTGACCTAGGATGACACCGGCAGCTATGATATAGGTTAAGAGCCAAACTTGTACGTCTGTTAAATGTGTTGCATCTGCTAGATAAAAATGGGCACCTATAATAGCTGCTACACCTTTACCGATATCGATAAGTGCGACTAATACGCCGTATTTCCATCCAAGGGAAAGTGTTGCATTGGAAGCACCAGCATTGCCATGACCAGTCTTTTTTAGATCTACCCCGGATAAAAACTGCGCAACTTTAGAGCCGTGAATACAGCCAATTAAATAACCAACAAGTAGAAAAATGATAACGGCTTTTTCCATAAAACTCCTCCTTTATAAATAAATACTAAAATAGTGTATGCGTTCGTAATACGTTCAGAAGCAGACAGAAGTTTCGGAAAAAATAAAATTTTAGTGTTGACAGAAAAAAAGTCTATGTTTATACTTTGTAACAACGATGGAAATTGAATCTCATACTCTTATCAAGAGCGGCGGAGGGATAGGCCCTATGATGCCCGGCAACCAGTAAGTGACGAACTTGCTAAGGTGCTAATTCCTACAGATTCTTACTTGGATCTGGCAGATAAGGGGAGGAAAACTTGCAACCGCAACCCTCTTCTTAGCTGAAGAGGGTTTTTGTTTTCTACTGAAAAATCCTCCTCATCTCCGGTGCCATCGTAAACAAATAACCATTTGGAGGTATACAATGACAAATTTTAAACCAGAAACATTGCTGTTACACGGTGGCCAAGAGCCAGACCCAGTAACAGGATCTCGAACAGTACCCGTATATCGC
The DNA here is from genome assembly GCF_054062295.1 of Lysinibacillus sp. TE18511. Classification (NCBI taxonomy): domain Bacteria; kingdom Bacillati; phylum Bacillota; class Bacilli; order Caryophanales; family Bacillaceae; genus Lysinibacillus; species Lysinibacillus sp. TE18511. The sequence continues at coordinate 12,867 of NZ_JBSSFD010000059.1, read as the reverse complement.
TCAACGGCTTTCGTTTTTAAAGACACTGCTCATGCGCAACGTCTTTTTGCCTTAGAGGAAGCTGGCAATATTTACACTCGTATTACAAACCCAACTGTAGATGTTTTTGAAAAACGCGTCGCTTTATTAGAGGGCGGTACAGCAGCAGTAGCACTTTCATCTGGTGCAGCAGCTATCGCATTTTCCATTTTAAATCTTGCGGGTGCAGGTGATGAAATTGTCGCGGCGAGTTCTTTATATGGAGGTACTTATAATTTATTTGCCAATACACTACCAAACTATGGTATTAAAACAATTTTTGTAGACGAAACAAACCCTGAAAATTTCCGAGCAGCGATTACCGATAAAACAAAAGCGGTATTCGCTGAAATTTATGGTAACCCAAGTTTAAAAGTGCTAGATATTGAAGCAGTAGCGAATATTGCACATGAAAACGGCTTGCCATTAATTATTGATAGTACATTTGCTTCACCATATGGCTCTACACCAATTGACTTCGGTGCAGATATCGTCGTTCATTCCGCAACAAAATGGATTGGCGGACATGGTACAACTTTAGGTGGCGTTGTAGTAGATGCAGGAAAGTTTGATTGGACTCGTGGACGTTTCCCAGGCTTTACTGAGCCAGATGCTTCTTATCACGGTTTGCGTTATGGTATTGACACAGCAGAGGCTGCATTTGCCACAAAACTGCGTGTACAATTGCTACGCGACTTTGGACCAACGTTAAGTGCAGATGCAGCATTTAATTTATTACAAGGTTTAGAAACGCTTCATTTGCGTATTCCTAAACACAATGAAAATGCATTGGCAGTAGCTGAATATTTACGAAACCACCCATCTGTGGAATATGTAAATTACAATGGCTTAGAAGATTTCCCTACTCATGATTTAGCAAAAAAATATTTGAGAAATGGCTTCGGTTCAGTGCTTACATTCGGTATTAAAGGTGGACGTGAAGCAGGGCGTAAACTAATTGATAGTGTGAAATTATTCTCGCACGTAGCAAATGTAGGGGATGCCAAATCATTAATTATTCATCCAGCATCTACTACACATCAGCAATTATCAGCTGAAGAGTTAATCCAAACTGGTGTAACCGAGTCGCTCATTCGCTTATCAATCGGTTTAGAGGCAGTAGAGGATATCATTGCAGATTTAGAACAAGCTATTGAACAAGTAACAGCTTCTCAACAAACAATAGAGGCTTAATAAAAATTGGCTAATGTTGTAGCGTTTACGTATTGTCTCATTCGATGGGCCTCATTTGGTAATACGTAAAACGTTGCTGCATCAACCACTTACCCCATTTGGTAAGTAATCCGAAAGTATGCACAAATAATTCCTAGTAATTTTATAAGTATTATTGACTTATTTAAATCCTTGTATTATACTTGGGAATAACTTAAGCGTTCGAAAGGCTACCAACCTAGAACCAAATTGTTTTTCATAAGTACTCTCCACTTTTGAATATTTGCGTAGCCAATAGCTACACTGATCTAAAAACTGATGATAAAGGAGTGTTTTAAATGGGAAATGTTTATAGTGCGCAAAACATTGCATCTTATCTTATTTATGAACTAAATGAAAATCATGTGTTTGTGAACAACATGTCCATTCAAAACATACTTGCGTCAGTTGAAAGCAAATGGGTACAGACATTTGGACATTCTGCTTTTAATGAATTCGTTTATGCTAAAGAGGAAGGCTATATAGTAAAAGAGGTCTTCAAAGCATATGAAATATATGGTGCAAGTCACATTCCTGTACCTGCGACAGAGTATTACTTAAAATACGGTACATTCCAATTAGTTGAACGTACGTATGCAATACCAAACTTTACGCAAGAAGAAATTGAACTTGTACAACAGGTTATATCAACATATCGTTATCAAATGCTATCAAAAGCTAGTTAGTTCTCCCTCATAAATCTCGGCTCATTCTCTGCTGCTACAGGGAATGAGCCTTTTAATTAGATTTGATAAGTGGGAGAGAGATAGATTAACTGACCTGAAAAAATTTTTTATTGGTATCTTTTAAATGAACAATTTTTATGAACGTTTAAGCATACATATATAATAGAAGAAAGACTTTCGTTTTCTTTAGAAAAAACCGTCAATATTTGTTCAAATATTATAGAACAACTAAAAAAACGTATAATAAAGGGAATGAAACCGATTTCTTCTGCACGTCTAGAGAAAACAAATGTCCTCTCTAGAAAGATTTTTCTTGTGCATTGTATGTATTTGCGTTACAATTTTTTTAAGTTGAATTTTGAATTATTTGAATTTGTGTGTGTTGCACAGATTTATGATCTTCATTCAGTAAAGGGTTTGTGTAGCGAAAGTGAAATGATAGCTATAGAAGACTTTTGCAAATGGCGAGAGCGAAATGCCATGACTCTAAATCTGCTGAAACTGAAGTTAGAAACATCGCAAACTGGCCTACGATATACAGTCTGCGCACAATTCAAAATCTGTACGAATTAAGCTAAGGCGTAATTAAATTTAATGAAACTGCGGAATGTAAGTTGGAGGGAATAACAAGAATGGCAACTATAAAGGCAGCGATCCTAGGATTTGGAACGGTAGGTCAAGGAATTTACCATATATTAAACGAAAAGCGTGAAGAGCTTAAACATAAATTAGGAATTGAGTTAGAAGTAGCAAAAATTTTAGTGACAGATGCTAGCCGTGAACGTGTACCAGGCACAGCGCATTTAATGACAACTAGTATGGATGACGTTTTAGCAGAGCCAGGTATGCAGGTTGTATTTGAAGCGATTGTCAATGAGGAGCCAGCATTTACTTATTTAAAACGTGCTGTAGAGCATAAATGCCATGTCATTACAGCTAACAAAGTGATGTTCGCGAAAAGAGGCTTAGAACTACAGGATCTTGCAAAAGAGAATGGTGTATTTGTCGGCTTTGAGGCAACAACAGCTGGTGGTGTGCCTGTTATTAAAACGATGAAAAATATTTTACTAGTTAATGATGTTAGTCGTATTCAAGGAGTTTTAAATGGCACATGCAATTATATTCTAACAAAAATGCGTGCACAGGGCTGGTCGTTCGAAACAGCTTTAAAAGAGGCGCAAAATTTAGGGTATGCAGAGGCAGATCCATATAATGATATCTCAGGCCAGGATGCCTTTAAGAAATTAATGATTTTAAGTGCACTAGCATTTGGAGAGCAACCAGATTGGGCTGATGTAGAAGTGATCGGGATTGATAGCATTTCAGCCGAGCAAGTGAAAGAAGCGTGTGAACAAGGCTTACGTTATCGTCATGTTGCAGAGGTTGAGAAGTTGGCGGATGGTACAGTAGTAGCAAAGGTTGGCCCACAATTAGTTGATAAAGAACATCCACTTTATCCGGTGGATGACGTGAATAATGCTGTAGCGTTGGATACAAATTATATTGGCACATTAACATTAGTAGGACCTGGCGCAGGTATGTATCCAACAGCTAGTGTAATGGTTGAGGATTATGCGGAAATTATTGGTAAACGAGCTGGGTTTGTCGTAACAATATAATGGGCGGGAGTTAACTGTGTCCGCCTGATTTCAACTAAAATAATATAAATGCCTAACATTCACAATATCAAATTGTTTGAATGCTAGGCATTTTTTAATCCTCATCTTTAACATCAATATCCTCTGGAATGGGTGTATTACGCCAAATTTCGATTTCCTCCTTTATAAGTTCTAGTTGATTAAAATAAGTACTGAATTGCCCGCTATTAATCAGTATTTGATCTCCATCATAAACAGAACGGATGCGTCCCTCATAGACTAAACGCAGTACTTGATCCTCAGGCATACTAAGATCTATAGCTGTTTCTTCAACGGTTTTATACATAATTTTCGCTCCTTTTGTTGTTTATATTATAACGTCCCTTACAAAGAAAGCATACTGTGGCTAATGTAAGAAAAAGAAATATGGTAATTGTTTGATTTTGGATAAATCTGTATTATTAAGGTTAATGAGTGGTAAGGTCAAAGGGGGCAATAAAAGATGTATCCATTTTTCGTACTACTAGCGGCAATATTGTGGGGTATGACAGGCACTGCACAAACATTCTTAGTTGATGGAGTATCCCCGATAGCGGTGGCAACAGTTCGCTCTGCAATTGGTGGCGGACTATTATTAGCTATGACCATTTTGCTACGTAAAATTAACTTTTATAAATGGTCGTGGAAATGGACAATTTTAGCTGCCGCGAGCATTGCCTTATTCCAAGGTCTTTTTTTCTCATCAATACGTCTAACAGGTGTAGCTATTGGAACAGTTGCAACGATTGGTAGTGCTCCTATGTTTTCAGGCGCTTTAGAATGGATACTATGGAAAACTCGACCGACAAAGGTGTGGGGCATAGCAACAATTATAGCAATACTCGGCTGCATGTTATTATTCGTTAATAATGGGGAAGGGGCTGTTCATATGGGAGGGATCGGACTAGCTCTTTGTGCAGGTTTCTCCTTCGCCATGTACACAAATATTAGTAAAAAGCTTATGACACAAGAGGAGGCACTTCCAGCAGTAGCGATGACGTTTTCAATTTGTGCGTTATTTTTGCTTCCTTTCTCAATCAGTGGTGGTTTTAGCTGGTTAGCTGTCGCACACAATCTATGGACGATGCTTTTCATGGGAATAATGTGTACAAGCATAGCCTATTTATTGTTTTTAAAAGGTCTTCAGAAAATTACTTCATCGACGGCTGTAACACTATCACTAGCAGAGCCGTTGACAGCAGCCATACTGGGGGTCTTTTTAGTCGGAGAATATTTAAGTGTGACTTCCTGGATCGGTGTAGTAATGTTATTAGGTGGCATTGTTGTACTGACATTCGGAGGACGAAAAAAGGTTTGAGAACAAGTCTTACAATATTTTTGTATGCTTGCCCCTGGGAAAAGCACTCAGTCGAAACGGAAATCAACCCCACGTTATGGTGATGAGCCAAATAGTTAACTAATACATTTGATAGGATTCATTAAAACCTTAAGAATTTCTTCATTTTTATAATAACTGGTTTTTAAGATTTAACAGGTACACTATTATTTGAGAGCGAGGTGCATATCATGACGAAACTAACAGTTCTTGTAACGGACGATGATCAAGATATTCGTGATGGTATTGAAATTTATTTAAAAAATGAAGGCTACAATGTCATTAAAGCTGCTGACGGCTTAGAGGCACTTGAAAAGCTAGAAAACAATGAAGTACATTTAATTATTTTAGATATTATGATGCCAAATATGGATGGAATTACAGCGACATTTAAGATTAGAGAAGCGCGCAATATTCCAATTATTATGCTTAGTGCGAAGGCAGAGGATGGCGACAAAATTCATGGATTGTCTGTAGGTGCAGATGATTACGTCACAAAACCTTTTCATCCATTAGAATTGTTGGCTCGGGTAAAATCACAGCTACGACGTTATGTACAACTTGGGACGTACAATGACGAAACAGCAAAGGTGGAAATCGACGGACTTGTATTGGATGAAGACGCCAAGGAAGTCATTTTAGAAGGAGAGCCTGTTCGATTAACACCAATCGAATATAAAATTACGGAATTATTAATGAAAAATGCAGGACGTGTATTTTCGATTAGAGAGATTTATGAGCGTGTATGGAATGAGGAAGCCTACAATGCAGAAAATATTGTGGCAGTGCACATTCGAAAAATACGTGAAAAAATCGAAGCAGATCCGAAAAATCCACGCTATTTAAAGGTGGTGTGGGGCGTTGGCTATAAAATGGAAAAATAAAATAGAACAGTATGTTACAATTGCAGGGTTTGTAGCAGCGGTTATTGGACTAATTTATTTCGGTGTATTTGCGTATCAGCTAGTCAATGCCCGCTCTTCAGAGGTATTACAATTACTTGAGAAAATTTTATAGAGGGGAGTTATTAGTATGTTGAAAAATTGGAAACCTCTTCTCGCTCTTATATGTTTAATCTGGGTGATTTTCGGTATATTTACGTTTTCCAATATTGGGTATCAATATATTGGAAAGTCCTACTTCCAATCCGATGATTTCCAGCACGAACTTGATAATTTTCAGTCGGAGTTAGGACCTTTAGTGTTAAATGTACCAGTTGCCAAGGATTTAAAAAGTAAAATAGTGGTTACGCAAAATGAAATTGAAGAGCATCGTAATCGCTATGGAACAATAGGAAGCCAGATCGATAATATTAAAGCTCAATATGAGGAACGTATTCAAGAAGCTGCTAATGTAAATGCAACGGACTTAAAAACAAAGCTTGAGAAAGAGCGAGATGAGAAAATTAAAGATATTACGGCAAACTTTGAGGATGATGAGCATGTTCGTAAGAAAATTCTTGCTGATAAGGAAGCACTCGTTGATCAATATATAAAGGCAGCACAAGATGAAGCAAAGAATTTTGTGAAAAATAATAATTACTGGTCTTATGAATTAACGAACACTGAAACAGGCAAAACGTATCGTTCAGGCGATGTTTCGGATAGTAGCGCTTATAAAAAAGAGTACACTGAGCAGCATCCATTAATTACTGAGAATATTAGTAATAGTTTGAACTATATTTTTTATGAAAATGATGCCTACGTTAACACAGATAATCTTAGAGAAACTGCTGATTACACTGGTACCATTACAATTTCTAAAAAATCAGCACAAACAGCATATGTTATGGAAGGCTATGACCATTTTAAACTCAATCAATATATCTACTTCATTATATGGTTAACGAGTATTGTAGCGGCTATTTTTGCATGGAAAGGGCGTAAAGAAGTACTGCGAATGGTACTAGGTATAAAGGAAAAAGAAGCTCTTGCAAAGCTGAAAATTGATTACCAAATAGGATTATTGTTCATAACTGGCTCTATGTATTGGTTTGCATCACATATTGTTATGGATTCAATTGGATCTTACTATCAATACAATTATGTACGCGTTATCTTGGATATACTATTTGAAGCAGGCGTCTTAATGATTATCGCGATCGTATTCTTTATTCAGCTAATATGGTTGTATAATCGAGTGAATACAGCGCAGAAATTAGAAGAGAATTTAAAAGCTAGCTATTTATGGTCACTAGGCGAATCAATTACAGATTTATTTATAAATCGTTCCATTGCATTGCATTCCATTGTGATGATTGGAGCAGCGTTTTTCGGTGGTGGAAGTCTTGTCGCTACAATGTTAAGAGGTGGCGGTTTTCCTTTCTTTGTATTTGTCATCTGCGCAATGATCGGTATACCAGCCATGATTGTTTTCCTCTCTAGAATGGGCTATTTAAACCGAATTATGAAGGATACAAAAGACATGGCGGAAGGACGTTTAAATCGTGATGTGAAGGTAATGGGCAAATCACCACTTGCAGGGCATGCAGAAAATCTTAATCATTTAAGGGAAGGCGTACGCACGTCCATGCATGAGCAGGCAAAAAGTGAGCGATTAAAAACAGAGTTAATTACGAATGTTAGTCATGATTTACGCACACCATTAACATCCATTATTACGTACACCGATTTACTGAAAAATCCTGATATTACAGAGGAAGAGCGTAAGCAATATATTCATATTCTTGATAAAAAATCAGAGCGTTTAAAAGTATTAATAGAGGATCTTTTTGAAGTATCAAAAATGGCGAGTGGTAATATTGAGCTCCATCGTAGTCGAGTTGATTTAACTCAGCTGGTGCAGCAGGCGGTAGGGGAGCATGAGGAAGATTTAATGCAGGCGCGTTTAGATTTACGAATGACAAAGCCTCATGAGCCAATTTACGCATATGTAGATGGTCAAAAATGGTGGAGACTGATCGATAATTTAATTGTCAATGTATTGAAATATGCATTAGAAGGCACGCGTGTCTATGTTACATTAAAACATACTCCTGAGGGTGATGCGGAATTCACGGTTAAGAATGTCGCAAAGTATGAAATTAGCGAGGATGCCGAAGAATTATTTGAACGCTTTAAGCGAGCGGATGCTTCTCGCCATACAGAGGGCTCAGGGCTCGGCTTAGCCATAGCGCAATCCATCGTAGATTTACATGGTGCTCGTATGAGTATAGAAATAGACGGAGATTTATTTAAGGTAATCGTTCGAATTCCGGCAGTATAATCAGACAGCGGCAAAAGTTTTGCCGCTGTTTTCATTATGTTGAAAAATAAAATATGTGAGGAAATCCTTTTGAATGTTGTGGATTTCAATCCGTCGTTTTGGCGGGGCCATTCTCGGCTCTAGCGGTTCTAACCACGGTTTTGGCTGTTCTAACCACGGTTTTGGCTGTTCTATCCACGGTTTTGGCTGTTCTAACCACGGTTTTGGCTGTTCTAACCACGGTTTTGGCTGTTCTATCCACGGTTTTGGCTGTTCTAACCACGGTTTTGGCTGTTCTAACCACGGTTTTGGCTGTTCTAACCACGGTTTTGGCTGTTCTATCCACGACTTTGGCTGTTCTATCCGTTACTTCGACTCTTCAATCCGTCGCCTCGGCTCTACGAAGCGAAGCGGCCCATCGGAGCCCCCGGAAAAGCGCTCAGGAGGAACGGAAATCAACCACTCATTTTGCCGAAGAGCCACACTATATTTAATAGAACATCTTAATTTCATTGACGTAGTTATAACCCTAAATTCTTGGCAATAATTACTTTCATGACCTCGTTGGTACCTGCATAAATGGACATGACCGGAATATCTCGATATCTTCTAGCAATCTTATATTCTTCCATATAACCGTAGCCACCATGTAACTGCATACATTGGATAGCAAGCTCACGTGCATTTTCTGTTATCCAGTATTTTGCCATTGAAACCTTTGTCACAACATCATTTCCTGCGATATGCTCTTCTATTAAAGATTCTAAGAAAGATTTGCCAAGCTCAATTTTTGTCGCCATTTCCGCTATTTTAAATTGTGTGTTTTGGAAGTCACTAATTGATTTACCAAAAGCTTCGCGTGATTTTACATAATCAATCGTTAAGGCCAGCATATCCTCAGCAGCCGTTTGTGCAGCGATGGCCACTGCTAAACGCTCTTGCTGCAACTTTTCCATCATATAGGTAAAGCCTTTACCTTCTTCACCGAGGAGATTTTCTACAGGTACTCGACAATCCTCGAAATATAGCTCAGCTGTGTCCTGTGCGTGCATTCCGACTTTTTCGAGCTTGCGGCCTTTCGTGAAGCCAGGTGTCCCGTCCTCTATGACAAGAAGGCTAATGCCACGATGTTTTTTTTCTGCCTGAGGATTTGTTTTGACAGCAACAACCGCCAAGTTTGTATGAATACCATTTGTAATAAATGTTTTTTGTCCGTTGACGATGTAATGATCGCCATCACGAATGGCAGTTGTTTGGAGGTTTGCTAAATCTGAACCTGCGCCTGGCTCTGTCATAGCAATCGCTGTAATATATTCACCTGTAACACATTTAGGTAGCCAGCGTGATTTTTGCTCATTTGAGCCGTATGCCTCAATATACGGCACGACAATATCGTTATGCAAACCAACGCCAATAAGACTTGAACCTACTCGCTCTAGCTCTTCTTGAATAGTAACGCCGAAGCTAAAATCGAGCCCGAGACCGCCATATTGTTCTTCTACTTGGGGGCATAGATAGCCCATTTCTCCGAGCTTACGCCAAAACTCAAGTGGAATAAGTTGATCTTTTTCCCATTGTGGATAGTGTGGTTCAGCTTCTTCTGCTAAAAACTTACGTAAGGTTTTACGAAATAACTCATGCTCTGTTGATTCGAATTTGTATCTTGTCATTGGAACAGCACCCCTTTTTCGCTCGTAAATGTGTAAATTTTCTTACTATTATAATGTTACTGGAAAAATGGGCGAAATTAAAGTGTATTAATCAAAAAGTAGGGATCATTACCATAATGTAGGGTTGATTTCCATTCCGGCTGAGCGCTTTGGGCTGACGCTTCGCTTTCGCGCAGAGCAGAGCTTCCTGGGGGCGTCCGATGAGCCGCTTGGGCCAACAGATGTTTTTTGCGCAAAAGCGTAGTGCTAACGAAGCGGCAGCGGCAACAGCACATTGTTTCTTGCGCGAAAGCGTAGTGTTAACGTAGCGGCAGCAGCACGATGTAGGTCACAAAGGCGTTATCACAGGACGAGATGCTTTTAGCCTTTGTTCCTCTACCGCTGATCCCCAAGGAGTCGCTCAGTCTCCATTCCAATAGCTAAAGTGGTAAGTAATCACCTAGATTACGAAATTGTCACTTTCCTATTAGGGATTGTCATGTAAATCATACGATTGAATTCCGAGGAAGATGTACACTTGATATAAGGTGTCAATTGGTTGTCCTTTCTCCCTTACTTTCTAAAGACGAATAGTGAAAGTACTTAGTGCAAATATAAATATTAAGTATAATGCTATAATCGACTAAGAAAATATAAAAGTGGAGGACTAAAATATGCCTAAAGTAATTGGTGGAATTCTTTTAATAAGTATATATAGTGCATTAACTTTTTACTTAGGGTGGGGATTAAGGCAATGGCTTGTGGCAATGGAATGGTTCCGTTATCCAATTTTATATTGGTTAGTGCTATATATCATTGCATTTAGTATTATGATTGGCAGACTGCATGAGTCTTTACGAGTGTTTTCAATTATTGGTAATTACTGGATGTTTATTTTTGAATATGGATTATTAATTTGTTTGGGAGCAAATATTATTATTTGGCTAAGTCCCTTTAATAGTGTACAGATAATTGGCAGTATAGCAGTTGCAATGTTGCTTTTATTAAGTATTGTAGGCTCCTATTTAGCGTATTCTCCTGTTGTCCGTCATTTAGAAATAACGATGGATAAAAAGAGTAGTGAGTTAGAGTCGTTGAGAGTTGTAGTGGCATCAGATTTTCATTTAGGTGTTCTATCCCATAAAAAACATTTACAGCGCTTTGTTACTTTATCGAATGAAGCAAAGCCGGATATCGTCTTTTTAGTTGGGGATATTGTGGATGATGATCCTAAATGGTTTGTTCAAGAGGGAATGGCAGGTGTAATGAAGCAATTAACTTCTACATACGGAGTGTACGGTGTACTTGGTAATCACGAATATTACGGCAAGAAAATTTCTGAATTTGTTGAAGAGATGGAAAACGCAAATGTAAAAATTTTGAGGGACGAAACTATTAGAATCGATAATGCGTTACTATTAACGGGTCAAGAGGATAGGACAAATAAGGATAGAAAGCAACTAGATGCATTGAAGTTAACAGATGACTTGCCTTGGTTTGTAATGAATCATACCCCAAATGATTTAATAACGCCTGCAAAAATAAGCGTAGACTTCCATATGTCAGGTCATACACATAAAGGTCAACTATGGCCTAATCAGTATATAACGGCTCGTGTATTTGAGCTTGATTATGGTTATAAGATGAAGGGGAAAATGCATACACTTGTTTCATCAGGCTTTGGCTTTTGGGGCCCTCCGATGCGAATAGGCAGCCGTTCTGAATTATGGGTGGTAGATATCAATTTCCATTAAATAATAGGGGTGGCAGAGGCTGGTGTTTAGACCACTCGATGTTAAACAGCTATAATTATATTTTTGTGTAAATGTTGTCTACTCACAGCTGAAGACTATAGCCAATGTACATGAAAAAGAGTATTTTATTATATGTGGATATTTAATTAATAAAAGGTAAGGTGAAGATGTGGATATCATAGAGTTATTAAAGGCGTTAATTTTAGGTATGGTCGAAGGGTTGACAGAGTTTGCACCAGTGTCATCGACAGGTCATATGATTATTGTGGACGATATGTGGCTAAAGACAGAGGAGTTTTTAGGGATGTATCCCGCTAATACATTTAAAATTGTTGTTCAACTAGGTTCTATATTAGCCGTAGTCGTTGTGATGTGGAAACGAATGTTGAGCTTAGTAGGGCTATATAAAATCGAAGGACAATCTACTTCGATGAAAGGTCGCTTCAACTTAATGCATGTTATTGTGGGCATGTTGCCAGCAACTGTATTAGGTTTTGCATTTAAGGACTTTATCGATGACCATTTATTTAAAGTAGAGCATGTTATTTATGCTTTAGTAGCTGGGGCAATTTTAATGATTATTGCAGATAAATTTGCACCGAAAAAACCAAAAGTGGATTCGTTAGATAAGATTTCTTATGGTTTAGCATTTAAAGTAGGTTTAGTACAATGTTTATCACTTTGGCCAGGGTTTTCTCGTTCAGGTGCAACAATCTCTGGTGGTGTACTATTTGGGCTGAGTCACCGTGTAGCGGCAGATTTTACGTTCATTATGGCAGTACCAATTATGGCAGGTGCTAGTCTAGTATCTGTACTGAAAAACTGGGATACGCTATCTATGGATTATTTTAGCTTCTATGCAGTAGGGTTTATTAGTTCATTTATTTTTGCATTACTTTCTATTAAATTCTTCTTAGCACTTCTTTCAAAAGTGAAATTAATGCCATTTGCTATTTATCGTTTAGTACTAGCTGCTGTATTGGCTTTTATTATCTTTATGTAAATTAGAAAGTCACTCTTCTATTAAAGAACGAGTGGCTTTTTTGTTTATCTCACATGTTGTTCAAGCGATCTATGAAATACAAGAACGGTGAACAATAGTATTGAGCAAAATGCAGAATCTTTGAAAGCAGTCGAGGCGACGGATAGAGGTCGAGGCGACGGAAAGAACTGCAAGGACGACGGATAGAAGTCGAGGCGACGGAAAGAACTGCAAGGACGACGGAAAGAACCGCCAAAGTGACGGATAGAATCATCGAAGCGACGGATAGAAGTTGAGGCGACGGATAGAACTGCAAGGACGACGGAAAGAACCGCCAAAGTGACGGATAGAATCATCGAAGCGACGGATAGAAGTCGAGGCGACGGATA
>NZ_JBSSFD010000058.1:0-19979 GCF_054062295.1 Lysinibacillus sp. TE18511 | reverse complement strand
ACACTAATCACCTCATGATTAGTATGCGAGAAAGTGAATCAAAAGTGTACATCTTTAAGTGAGTGCGTTTGTACATGTAGATCTTAGCATTTGTAGACTTTGATTTAGAGATGATTGGAAAAGGAAAAGCTAAATCATCTTTAATGCGTTAGAAAAACACGTATAAAATTTATGGAGAACAAGGCTTTTTAGAAGAACGTCGGGGAAAAGGCAGTACAGGCCGTACCACTTCTAACTCGCTTTCAGCTGATAAAAAACTAGAAAAAGCGGAAGCACGTATCAAATATTTAGAGGCGGAATTAGAGCTTCTAAAAAACCTAGACGAACTAGAGAGGCAGGCGAGGAAAAAGTTCTAGCACCGCATGAAAAATATCAGGTAATCAATGAATTGATTCGTAAATATCAACAAAAATATATGACAGGCTATCTTTGCGAAATAACAGGCGTAAATCGAAGTGGGTATTATGCGTGGATTAAAAATACAGAGAAATGTGAGATTCGCGAAGAACAGGATTACGATGACTATTTATTACTACGCTATATTTACGATGCGTTTAAAGGAAAAGTTGGGTATCGCTAATTATATATAAAGTAAACAGAACTAATGATTGTACCAATGAACCACAAGAAAATTCGTCGATTAATGTGTAAATCTAATTTTTTTGCGAAAATCAGACGTGCTATACCATATAAGAAAATCGCAAAAGCTACACAAGAGCATCGTATAGTACCTAATTACTTAGCACGCGCCTTTCAACCAGAAGAGCCAGGGAAAGTCTTCTTAACTGACATTACCTACTTACAATATCGTGGCGGGCAAACCGCTTATTTATCTTGCATAAAAGATGTAGTGATACTTGAAATTGTGACATACAAATTTTCTACTAGTTTAAAAATGCGATTGTTTACCGTACAATAGAAAAACTCGCAGAAGCTTTAGATGGCAATATTCATCCGGAAGCGTTGATTCATTCGGATCAAGGTGTTCATTACACGCACCCAACATTTTGCGTGAAAGAATGGGCTTAAAGTCGGCAAATAACTTGTTTGAGCTAAAGTAGATGGTAGATACATATATGGAGTATTACAATATGTCACGTAAGCAATGGAATCTAAAAAAAAATGGCTCCGACAGAATATCGGAACCATCTAATCGCAGCTTAGTCTGCAAATGTACTTTTTATTAAACTGTCCGTTAAATAGGGCTCAGTTCATAGTGGACAATGTAGCTCTTTTTTGTTTCTAGTAACTTATATATTGGTAGAATTTATTAACTATTCGAATCAAATTCATAAATCATATTTTCCAAGAGCTTAGACTGCTCCTATTAAGATAAATTACATTTTTAAAAATTATGCTGCTTGAGTTTGTATATGTAATAAAGCTTTGAGACGATCTACTGCTAATTTGCAGGTATTAAACGTCACCAGGTTGAAATGAAGTTTTGCTTTTCTACCTGTTCTGTGACGGACATAGTTTAATTAAAAATATTGCTTTATGTATGCATTCATACGTTCAACAACTGTGCGTACTTTTTACAGTTGTTTCCATAGTTCAGAGCCGCGTGCTGGATACGTGAATTTGCGTATATCCGTGTCACATTTGATTTTGAAAACTTTCTGACAGAGAGAATCATCACGTAACGAACAGGTTACACATTCCTTTGGTCTTGTGAATGTTAGCGTTCGGTACTTTTCATCGAAGCTGTCGTAACAGTAGCTGTGTTCACGTACACATGTCAATCTGAAATGCTCATCAAATCCAAGGTATTCGCCTTCATTCTGGACATTATAAGGAATGACTGCACTCATTTGATATTTACTATCCGACAAATTGGCAGATGTCATGAGGCATCCAACAATATATTGACTCTTGGTTGTCACTGCGAGATGTCCTTTAAAGCCAAATCAAAACGTGTTTTTGCCATCACTGTTCTTTTTGATGCCCCAATTCGGTTCGATGGGCGCATCTTGCCTAAGTGTCTCTAGTGGTGTATTGAGTTGGTCCTTGATTTCTTTTTTCTTTTTCATAATTTGACTGATTGGCTTTGATTTCTGCTTGTTTTGTGAGGCAAGCGTCTCGTTCTTCTTTTGATTTTCGTCCACGTTTTTTGGGCGGTGCATGCTCTTTTTTCTCCGAAGGTTTCGCTATTATGGAATTTACGCAAGATTATATGATAGTTCAGGAAGACTTATGTCATCTAGCGGATGGACATATAATGATTCTTCTGGTAGCGTTGTAACTAGTGCCGTAGATACAATAAAAATTGTTACAAAAGGAACTTATTATGCCCAATCTCAAATTCAATTTTATAACGGAAATGGATACACTACCTATACGAGTAATGCTACACCAAATATTCAAAATTTTTCAGCTCATATCATTCCAAACAAAACATATGAAGTTAATGAAAATGGTTTAACTCATGGATCAGCTTTTTAAGCAGAGTCAATAGAAGATAGTCCAGATTTAATACAAGCAATTGGGAAATATGGGGTTGAAGAATATGTTTACTCTAAGGATATTAATTTAGAGTTAAACACACTTAGTGAAGTATTAGCTTACATTAATTCAGGGCAATCGAATTATACTGTACCTTTTTATGCTAAAGATAGGATTACGATTATAGATACTTTTGAAATAATTGCTGAATAATAATTCTATCTTCAAAATAGTGTGCTATGAATTTCATTTTGATTTAGTAAAGTTTTGTAGTTATACAATAAAGTTGTATTGGAAAATTCTTTTAACAAGAATTTAACTGATACAGTTTTTTTATGATAGAGGTTGTTTACAAAGAAAATATGAGCATTACCAATATCAATTAGGGCAATTTGAGATGAAGTTATCAAATCTGTTAAATACTTATATGGATGAAGTGATTTCAAAAGAAGTATATCTGATGAAGTCACGTGGTATTGAAGAAGCTATTGCTAATCTAAAAGTACACATGGAACCGCTTCAACCACAACTACAATCAACGATATCATGCGAAGTTAGCTATGAAAAAGTATATGAGGTATTGGGAATTTTCTGTAAAACATTTACACAAGACTGACAGGGAACAATGAAAAAGGTTGTTGAATCTATTGATCTATCAAATCACAATCGATGAAAATCGTGAAATTAAAAGTATCCAAATTAAACTAAATAATACTAAATAATGCTGTTAGAGAAATTACCTAGGAGTAGGAGATGTGTCAACAGACATTTCTTCTACTCCTTTTTCTATCTTGATTGCTATTTAAAATAATTCATTTTGCTAACAAGGTGGATTTTCATTGTGAAAAGTCGTTAGATAGTAAAAGGCTTGTCGCATTAAAAAATGTCATATGTTAAAACAACAAAAAAAGTGAAAGGAGTTAGTAATGGATGCACGTAGGTTAGATAGTTAATGTTTTAATGGGGCGTATAAAGAAATTGTAGAATTGATCGGTTATCAAAAACCTTGTTGGTACAAACTATTTTGCTAGTCAATATGTAACCTTTCTTAAAAGATTATTATCTGAACAATATTTGTATAAACAAATAGTAAAGGAAGATGATGGGACAAACGCTAAAGAATTAGCAAGGAAATATAATTATTCTTATAGTTAGATTAGGAAGATAATAAAAAAGAAGACAATTTGTTAATAAGAGTAGTATAAATTTTTAAAGTGATTTATTACTTTTATGGTGGGCAATAAATCAAACTTTTCAGATGTAGAAGTCGGCACAGAACTTTCAGGTTATGTAGAACGCGCTGTACAGTTTGGCTTCTTTAAAACTAATAGGATATATCATCAATTAACAAAAGACAAGTAAGTAATATCAGCTGCGAGTTATTGAAGTGGCGTAGATGCGCTAATTGGTTTTCAGCCAATACGCGGGTTGGCCTGTTCTCTTCCGTTTCTTTATCTTCATGTAACATGACCAACTGTATTTTTGAATCACACGTTGGAACGTTTTTTCACTGATTATAGGAAATAAGGCCGTGATTCTACGATAGCCATAGCAGAGTTTATTTCCTTTTCAACAGGATGATTAAGTGTATATGAATTTTTAATGTCGTAATAGGTGCCAACAAGTAATTACATATGAAAATAGTGATGGTGTACCAATTATGGATTTATTGGAACCTTTTACCGGTTTGGGCGTTTTAATTTCTGTGACCGTTGCAAATCTTTCATCAGCATTTTTACGATTATCGCGAACATAATATACTTACTATTAAATTACCCGGCATAAAGATTTGGTATTTTTCAGAATGCGTACTAATATCTTTTTTATCTACATAATTAGTTGTGTTGTCAGCGGCTAGGTCAGGGATATATCGTTCAGGTCCTTTACCGACAACATTGCCGTTTACATCTAGAATTTTTACTTTTAATGTTCCGCGTGCAGATACGATACCGTTATTATTTACTGTGAAAGTGGAGAAGAAGACAAATTTACTAGATGGTGTGATATAGCTTTGTACATTGTCAGAATTCAAAGAAAGTTGTATTTTCTTGGTGCACTTTCGTTATGGTTTTCTCCATCTTGCCAATCTGCATTTTCAGTAACGTTGATATAGTCGTAAATCTTAAAGCCGATTGATTTGTACAACACGACCTTTACCATATTAAATGGTTCGTACAGGACTATATCTATTCATTTTTCTCCATAGTTTGTGGCCTATCTGAAGAATCGTATGTTGAGAAGAATAAAAGAAGTGTAGTATGTCCACCTATCCATGGCTTAATAAATTTGCACCAATCTTTGCTAGTATTTTTCAAACGACGTGTAACGGAAAGGGACTTAATATGATTGGTGTTATTATACAACAAATATCGGAGGAAATATCCTCCGATATTTGTTAAAGCTTAATATGAAACTGTGATAGAACCAGTAGAAGATTTAGTAAAGTAAAGTGAGCTTCGGTATTCAACTCCGCCAGCATTGTAAGTGTATAGAACTTCATATGTACCTGCTGATAAAGAAGATACGTTAGTTGTTACTAAGTATGTGTTCCATTGACCATATGTGCTTTCTTCAGTAATAACACTTGACGAACCACTTAATTTTACGTTTTTGTTAGAATCTTTAATGTACCAGTTTGCAGGTCTACCTGTGTGTGATGTTGTAGTATCAACAAAGAACTGGAAGTTGTGTTCAATTAAGTTAGTACCTATAGCCACAATATTTGTGTTATATTGTGTCATTGCCGCATCAGCTTGTGTAGGATTTGCCAATTCGGCAACTCCGATTGAACCAATTGTACCGAAAGCGATTGCTCCTGCTAAAATTGCTTTACTTAATTTTGATTTTGATGTTTTTACGTTCATTATGAAACCGCCCTTTATATTTTTAGTTTTAGAAGTTTAAAACATGCTCCAATCATTAAAGATTATGAGTTAACTATTTTAATTTCGATTTCACCAGTTTATTATTTTGAAAAGTAAGCTGAATCCCTATGTTCAACACCGTCAGCAGTATAGACGTAGAGAATTGAATAGTTGCCAGCAGGAAGATTGCTAATATTAGTATTTAATAGATTTGTTGACCATATATACTCGCCACTATTACCAGTACCACCTTCTGACACAGTACTTTGGCCACTTAATTTAACATTTGAATTAGAATCTTTGATATACCAAGATGCTGTGCGACCTTTGTGATTTACTGAACTATCAACTGTGAATTGAAAATTGTGGGTAAGTGAATTTGACGAACTATTGTAAATATTAGTTTGATAATTAAGCATTGCAGCTTCAGCTGTAGCTGGTTGTGATAATTCTGTTACTCCCATTGTGCCGATAGCACCAAATGCTATTGCACCTGCTAAGACTGCTTTACCGATTATTGTGCTTTTCATGTGTATTTCCTCCAAATAGTTATTTGTAAATCATGTTAATGTTTTACATTTTTACTATAACATAAAAATACTTTTTTGTAAAAGTATAACATGTTTTTTTGAGGGGGCATTCAATATACTGAAGGTCTACGATTTTTTTTTGAGTACGTATTATGAAATTGATTCGATATTATATTGTAGAAAGGAGGAATTATTGAATTTATTTCTTGTAAAAACTGTCGAATACTTTCTATATGTCTATTAGTTTTTATGATATAATAACATTTGTTTTGGTCGAGAAAATAAAAAGAACAGCATTGTTAAACGCAATGCTTAATTCGTGATAGAGGAGGGCAATCACATCTACCTAGATGTATGACATTTATGAATAAATTGAAACAAACTTTAGCAAAGGTCAATAAGATTGATACGTTTTCACCGTACTTCTTTTTACCTTTTATATTAGTGCTATATTTCTTTACGAGTCTATTCGATTTCCATCGATTTGAGTTATTTAATGTACAAGTATCAATTTGGCCAGCGGTATTTTTAGCACTTGCATGCTATTACATCGGTGTGTACGTTATTGATAAATTACAATGGACAATCCCATCATTTGGTTTATCTTTCTTAGGGAAATATGTTGTTCATTTTATTGTATTATTAACTTTACTTGGTTTAGCTTCATATTTATTAATGATTTTTGGTGGAGGATTCGGAATTTCTGATGAATCTAGTCGACGTAACCTTGATCCAAAATTAAACTTCTTTGCCCAATTATTATGGTTTGGAGTTTTATTGTTATTATCGTATAAAATGATTTTAGAAAAGCACATGACATGGAAGAAAGTATTAGTATACGGTTCTATTTATGCTGCTGTTATGTTCTTGTTCCTATTAATGGGTTACCGTACACCATTAATTATTATGTTATTTACTGGTATTATTATTTTCCATTATGTTGTGAAGCGTGTGAAATTAACATGGTTCCTTTCAGCTCTGTTTGTCATCGGAGTAGCTTTCTCAATGTTTGGTTTCCTACGTGTTGTATCAGAGGATACGACGAAGGAATTTAATAGCCGTGAACAACCAGATGTAGAATTAACTGAAACAGAAAAAGAAAAACTGTTAACAGTAGAGCAGCAAGTTAACTTAACGCCAAAATGGATTCGTTCATTAAATGGTGAGAGTGTAACAGGCCATATTGTTTTAAGTAAAATTATTGAATATACGCAAGAGGAAGGTTACCTAAATGGTGAACTTCATGCTGGTATTTTTAATACGATTCGATCAGGTGAACAAGTGTCACCTCGTATGAAAGTAACAGAAGTTGTAAACTCACTAAGTGTAGAAGAAGGTAAATATATTACACGTCCTAATAGAACAACAACGCCTACGTTTATCGGTCAGTTATTCTTAGATGGCGGTTATGTACTTGTAGGGATTGGATTCTTCTTATATGGTGTATTAATCTCATTAATTTATAATAAAGTGAAGCAGGGCGGTATTCGTAGCTTCCACTCAGTAGCTTATGCATTTGTCATTACACTGTTTACAGTGTCTATGCATACAGGCTTACTTGATTTAATATTTATTTTAATGCTTGGCTTTGTTATCCTAGCCTCGGCGGTTATAAAAACGGACGATAACGATAAAAAACTTTCATATTAACAATAGTAGAGATGTCTCAATGGTCAGTTGAGGCATCTCTTTTTTGTATATCGGGCGTTCTATCCGCCGCCTTTGTTTCTACAGGCACAATGCGTAGTTCTTCAGCAGGAGTGTTGATTGTTCACCTTCATAACAATATTTTAGAGCCTGAAAAACTGATTTCTTCACAGAAAAAAGTGGCTGTGACAAAACTGGTCAAAACCTTAAAAAGCATGATAAATCAATTTAGAACGTTGATATCTCGCGTTTTTTGGTGTTGAGTTTTTAAATTTTGCGTAAAAAATATGCTTATGTCATAAGCGACGTAAATGATCAGTGCGGTCAGAGAGTGTTGCATGAAGGTAGATGTCGATATTTTTCAAAAGTTGGTTGATAAATTAAAATAGTTGGGTGAAAATGGTCTTCTGTCAAGAAAGTGGACATAAAAAAGTGAGAGCTTTAAAGCTACCGCACTGCGTTTGGTGGGCAATGGAAGTCAATTGTTCAAAGAACTCGAACAATTGATTTCCATCGCTTGAAACGGTTTTGAGATTAACTTGCGTGTTTCTGTAACGTCAAGCGTTCAAATTGGTTCGGTGAACGATAGCCAAGGGTCGAATGTCTTCTACGTTCATTATAAAAATTTGAAATATAGCCATTTATCGCTTTGAAGGCTGCTTTCTTTGTTTGGAATTTTTGGCGATAAATCATTTCTTTTTTTATGGTCGCATGAAACGATTCAATGCAGGCATTGTCATACGGATCACCTTTTTTTCTCATACTAATTTGGCAACCATGCTTTTTTAAAAGTTCGATATATTCCGTTGAACAGTATTGCGCCCCTCGGTCTGAATGATGAATGAGTCCTTTTTTTGGTCGACGTATTAAGAACGCTTTTTTCAAAGCTATTAACACTAAATCTACTTTCATATGATCGGCCATTTCCCACGCTACAATTTTACGAGAATACAGATCCATAATACTCGCTAAATACACCCATCCCTCCAACGTTCGGATATAGGTAATATCAGCGACCCATACTTGATCTGGTTCTTCCACATAAAACATGCGTTTCAGTATATTAGGATACACCAGTGCGTCATGACTTGAATCTGTTGTCGTCACATAGCTTCTCGGCTGTGTTGCGCACAGTTCCAGTACTCGCATGATATTTGCCACTGTTTTTTGTGAAAGCGGATAACCCCATTCCAACAGATCATTATGTACTCGCGGGCTGCCATACGTACCATAGCTTTCATGAAACGATTGTTTAATTTTTTGTGTGACTTTCATTTTATATTCTTCTTTTTCTGTTATCGGTGCTGCCTGTTTTGCCAACCATTTATAATAGCCGCTCGTCGACACTTTTAAAACACGGCACATCTTTACAATTGAAAACTCCCGTTTATGCGCTTCAATAAATTCAAACACTACTGCGGTTTTTTGGCAAAGATGTGCATCGCCTTTTTTAGAATTGCATTCTCCTCCTCTAAGTCACGAAGTTTCTTTTCATAAGTCGCTTCTAACTTCTTTAGCTCTGAAGGGGTTACATATTTTACGTCGCCATTTTCTTGCTTTTTACCATCACGATACTTTTTTACCCAGCGATGAATAGAAGATTCCCCAATCCCTAATTCATACGATAATTCTGTTACTTTTCGATTTTCTTCTACTACTAATTTCACAACATAATCACGATATTCTTGCGTTATTTTTTTAGTCATTCGGCACACGTCCTTTAAAATAGTTATTTCTATCATAGCTACTCTCAGTTTTCCGTGTCCACTTTTTATACTAACCTCAATAAATCGATAAAGTTGGTCGATAAACAATCAAAAGTTCTCGATAAATCTCAAAACTGCAGCTCATTAAAGATTTTTGTCGCTGCCGTTGCGCTCCGCTCCACTTTCGCTGCAGAAAAATGAGGTTTTGTCCCAACCTCACTTTTTGTAGATGGGGCGTTCTATCCACCGCCTTTGTTTCTAGGCACAATGAGTAGTTCTTTCAGCAGGAGTGTAGGTCGTTCACCTCCATAACAATATTTTAGAACCTGAATAACTGCTTTCTTCACATAGAAAAAGCCGTCCTAATGATAGGACGACTTCCTTATTATTTTACGGTATTGATCACTTGTACATAGTCTTTGCTAACAAAAGCTGTTCCTGTATGAAGTTTATCAGAAAGAACCTCATACCAACCGTTTGTAGCAGAGTTAGTGATGATAACAGGCATTCCACTACGTGCATACGTGAATAGCGGACTATTACTTGTAGATGCTTCTGTACGAACATTTAAACCAGGCGTTGTTGTGATACCAATCGTATATGGGTTATTCGCATCCTTAAAGCCTAATGCCTTTTCAGCACGGTAGTAATGTCCTGCAATTTTTGCACCCCAGTATGGGTCAGAAGCGTATTTTACGTTAAAGCCAAGAGCTTTTGAACCAACTACAGCGCCGTTGGCAAAGTTTCTGCCTGGTGAACCACCTGGCGTGATATAGTTTGGCTGTAAAAACTTATCAACAAGCTCATTGATATTGGCAGCAATACTATCAAACTTTTTCTTTAGTGGATTAGTATCATACTCATACAAACCAAACAAGTTATTTAAGTTTTGTGCATTTTCACTCATACCATAAGCACTTTCATGCTGTCCAAGTGATAAAATAAGCATTGCATTAATTTGCGATTTTGCTTCTACTTCTTTTAATGTTTTACCTAAACCGATTAACTTACTTTTCTTTGTTGCATCTTTATAACGAGTAATCCCCGTACTTTCCATCTCCGCTAACTTCTGCATAATATAAGCATCAATTTCTTCTGAAGTATATTGTGTTGTTGCACGAGCAGGTAAAAACTGATAGTAGTTATAGGCGTCCCCTTTAGAAGACCCATTTCCATTTGTGAAAGAGATGCCATCCCAGCTATAGTATTTTTCACCTGGCTTCATGAAAGAAGGTGCTTTTCCGTAAACATAGCTAGAAGAATATTTATTTGTTTTGTGATCGTAGAGCGTGTGTTTAATTTCACCATTCTCATTTGTATAGTAAGAGCGACCTTTGCTCATTGAAAATGGGATTAATGTAACATCAGCGTGTTTTAAGTAGCCGACTTGACCAGCTAAACGTACTTTTACTTGAGTTTCATCACTGCTAAGGTATTCCATCTCTGTATTAGGTGCAACACCAATCGAGTCATTAATTGTTTCAGATTTTAGTGCTACATAATTATTTGTCACGACATAGCCTGAAGACATTTTCATAATTTTGTCATTCTGAACAATAACCTGTGTATCTTTTGTCATGGCCTTTTCAGCATCTGCAAAGGTAGAGAATCCTTGATTGCCAACTAGTGTGCCGTTTGAAATTTCCTTAATAGCGTATTTAGAGGAGTCTGTATTCGGATCTCCAGGATTTGGATTACCGCCATTTGAGTTGCCGTCGTTTGGATCACCAGGGTTTGGCTTACCGCCGTTTGAGTTGCCGTCGTTTGGATCACCAGGGTTTGGCTTACCGCTGTTTGAGTTGCCGTCGTTTGGATCACCAGGGTTTGGCTTACCGCCGTTTGAGTTGCCGTCGTTTGGATCACCAGGGTTTGGCTTACCGCTGTTTGAGTTGCCGTCGTTTGAATCACCAGCAAGTGTCATTAAACGGTGAATAAACGTAGCAGCTTGTCCAATAGTTGCATTTTTGTTTGGCATAAAGTAACCATTAGAGCCTTGAATGATTCCTAATTGGGCACCTACAGCTACTGCTTGGCGGTAGTCTTTAATAATAGATGCATTATCCTTAAAGGTAATAGAAGAAGTACCTTTAGGAATTTCTAAATAATCAATAGCTCTTTCTAGCATAATCGCCATATGCTGTCTTGAAATAGCAGCATTCGGCTTAAATGAACCATCTCCATAGCCTGTAATAATCCCAGCTGAAGCAGCAAGCTTAATATCTTTTGCATGCAAATATGTATCTGGGACATCCTTAAAGACTATGTCGCTAGTCTCTTGAAGATTCATGGCCTTTGCCAAATAAGAAGCGAATTCTCCGCGTGTCACATTGTCATTTGGACGATAACTTCCTTTTGCATCTTTTACTAATGCATTTTTGGAAATTAAATAGCGAAGTCCCTTTTCATGGGAATGCCCTGTAAGTTCATCAGCAGCAGATGCCAGTTGGGGTTGCCAAAAAAGCAAGCCGACTACAGTCATGAGCATTGCAATGATTGATAGTTTTTTCATATTTTTACCCTCCTAAACTTCTACACCATTTTAACAAAGTTATAGGGTCACGATAAAGGTAAACGTTAGAAAAATCACAAAATGAGACTATATGAATAGCTTTCTTGACAATTCCTAGAAAACTGGAAAATAGATTAAATGTTCCATAGCTATTTTGGCATATTTTTGATAGTGTTATAGAAGTAAAACATATGGAGGGAGAGTTGAGGGCTCTATATTACTTAGGAGCGCAAAAAAATGAAAAAAATAGCGAAAAATTTACTGGTTTTAGTTGTATTATTGTCAATGGTTGTTAGTCCGTTAAATGCTTATGCAGCTCAAACGGTCAAGAAGGATTATCCACTATCGAAAGGTGTGCAGTATAAACAATATACATACAGCAATACCTATACAAATTCTATTAATCATATTGCGATTGATGTAGATGATGATACAGAAGTACAATTAGGTATGCCTGCAACAGTTAATGGCAGAGAATCGACAGTAGCGAATGCTAATCGAAATTCACGCGAAGGGAATCGTGTAGTTGGTGCTATAAATGCAAGTTTCTTCGATATGTCTGAAGGTTTCCCATTATTTTTACTAGCTAAAAATAATGTTATTTTAAACGGTGGTGCAGTTTCAAACGGCTCCGATGAATATATGAATGTCCCTACAGCTTTTGGGATTTCAGCAGATGGCAGTGGTGTCATTGACTATTTTGATTTTGATGTAACACTTTCTCATAAAGGCACAAATTATGACATGACAGGAATGAATCGTCAACGTAATATAAACGAATCGATTGTTTATACACCACAATTTTATAGTAAAACAACAAATACGAATGAATACGGTTTTGAAATCGTAGTAGATACAGGTGCGCCAATTACTGAAAATAAATTTGGTCAAACGTTAACAGGAAAAGTTACAAAAATTACTCCTTATGGATCAAAAGATAAAATATCTATTCCTCCAACTGGCTTTGTTGTTTCACTACAAGGGGGAGATTGGCATAGTAAGCTAAGCCAAATAGCACTTGGAGATGAGCTGAGTGTTAACTTCTCTATTGATAAGCAGTGGCAGGATGCAAAATTTATCATGGCAAGTGGTCCGTATTTAGTAAAAGATAATAAGCCTTACATTATGATGAGTACATCTAGTCAGCGTGCAAAAGCGGTTACACCACGTACTGTTGTAGCGACAAGTAATAATGGGAAAACAGTACACTTTATTACGGTAGATGGAAAACAGAAACATAGCGCAGGTATGAATATGGTTCAACTTGCTAACTATTTAGTATCGCTTGGTGTCGATCAAGCAATTAACCTAGATGGTGGCGGCTCAACAACAATGGGTATCCGAAATTACGGTAGCAATAATGTCGTATTAGCGAACCTACCATCCAATTCAGGAAACACGCAACGTCTTGTGTCTGCAACATTACAAGCTGTCAGTACGGCACCAACTGGTAAAGGAAAATATATTAAAAAGACAAATAGTACAAACTATGCAACTCTTTTAGAAGGTGCTTCGTCTAGTATAGCAGTACAATATGTATTAGATGAGAACTATAATGCACTTCCACTCGATGGTCATTTATCGCTAACATCTGAGAATAATATTTTAAACATTAATGGTTTAAACTATACGGCAACGAAAGCCGGTAATGATCGAATTTACATCAATCATGATGGCACTGCTGTTGAATCATTCCAAGTGAAAGTAGTAGATGCTCCGGCAACATTGAACGTTGCGCCAAAATCAAAAACTGTAAGTGCTGGCGAAACGGTTAAATTTACTATGGATGCAAAGGATGACGGTGGCAAACCTCTAGTTTACAATCCATCACAGGTGAAATGGTCGGTAGAAGGAAATATCGGTACTATTACTAATGATGGTAAGTTTACAGCTAAAAATCCAGGTGCTACTGGTAAGGTAATAGCGATTTTAGGAACAAAACGTGCAGAGGCTGCGGTGACTGTAGCAAAACCTTCTTTGTTTAAAGATATTCCAGATGATTATGTGTACTATAAAGAAATTGAGTACTTAACAAAGAATAATATTATTACAGGTCAAGCAGATGGCACATTTAGACCGAATGATAAACTGACACGTGCACATGCGGCAGTTATTATTAGTCGCGCACTTGGTTTAGATACATCAAATGTAAAAAATCCTGGCTTAAAGGATATTCCTGCGAATCACGTTTATTATAAACAAATCACAGCTGTAGTTGAGGCTGGTATTATGAGTGGTAAAGGCGACAATACCTTTGATGCAAATGGTACTTTAACGCGTGCACAAATGGCGAAGGTTGTAGCATTAGCTTATGACCTAGAAGGAACAAGTAACATTAACTTTAAAGATGTATCGAAGGATCATTGGGCATATTCATATGTTCAGCAACTAGCAGCAAATAATATTACAACTGGCTATGGTGATAACACTTTTAAGCCAAATGAAGCGATTAGTCGCGCTCACTTTGGATTATTCCTATATCGAGCAATCCATCAATAACAGTAGTCCTTAAAGAAAGGTTTTTGCCTAAATAGCAAACTAGTAGTATTTTATCTAGTTTGCTATTTTTGTTTTTAAATCAAAGGGAGCCGTAGTAGATAGAAATATAGTTGATTTTTACCATACGACAAGAACTAGTATTGACCTTTAAAGCTCGCCTTTTTTTTACTATTTTTAAAAAGAACGAAAATGTACAATTGTGGTATAATCTCAGTATTAAAAAGTAAAAGGATGTTTTTTAATGAAAATAGGCATTGTGGGGAATTACGGCAATGATAATAATGGTGATGAATCAATATTATACGGCATTCTTCAACAAGTAAAACAAACATTTTCGGTAACTAGTGATGACATTACCGTTTTTAGTAATAACACACAACAAACATCCGAACGTTATGGGGTACACAGCTATCCATTGTATTACAGAAAGAGTAATTTATTTAAAACGTTTATCCATACATTTAAAAATAATAAACAATATGTAGCAACATTTGACCTCCTCATCATTGGTGGCGGTGGTATTTTAATGGATTTCTATAAACGTGAGGCTCACCTGTATGGAGCGTATGCAATGATGGCAAAACAAAGTAATATTCCCTACATTATATACGGATGTGGCGCTGGACCACTTGATACGTTTTCTGGAAAAATCAGTATTCGTGCGATGTGTCGTTATGCAGCAAGTATCTCTGTACGTGATCCCCAGTCCAAGAAGCTTTTGCAAAGTATTGGGGTGAAAAAGCCAATAGAAATCATTGGTGATCCTGCATTTACATTAAAAAGGGATCGTCAAAATTACGCAGAAAAACCAATTAAGATAGGTGTATCAGCGGTTCCATACTATAATGCAAACTATTGGCCAGAGGGAAATGTTGAAAAATATGATGCGTACGTTACTGGTATGGCGAAAAATTTAGATAAAGTAATTTCAGAGCATAATGTCAAAATTACCTTTTTTGCCACGAAATTCCCGCAAGACGTCACTGTGACGAAGGATATTCAGAAAAAAATGCAACAACGTGCACATACAGAAATTATTGAGGAAAATTTGGTGCCAGAGCGATTACTTGAGGTAACTGAGGAGCAGGACATTATCATCGGTACACGTCTACACTCACTTATTTTGGCAACCGATTCGGAAACGCCTATTATTGCGATATCCTATCATACAAAAGTACAGGATTTTATGTCCTTTGTGGGCGCATCAGATCGTTGCTTACAAATGCAGGATATAGAGGATGATGAGAAGGCTCTATCCACAGTAGTTGGCAAACTAAGTAGCAATTGGGAGCAGTCAATTGCAGAGACGAAACAAATTGCTACCCATATTCATCAAGAGGCCATGCATGGTCAGGAATTAATGAAAAAGGCAGTGACACGTCTATGAAAAAAGTACTCGTCATTAGTAATATGTATCCAACATCTGATCATTTATCATTCGGTATTTTTGTGAAAAATCAAGTCACTGCACTTGAAAAAGCAGGACTAGACGTAGATATATCAGTAAATACAAATCCGGCGACAGGTAAGAAAAACACCATTATGAAATATACAAAATGGGGCTTATCGACATTAATGAAAGGCTTAAAAAACAGAAAGTCTATTGATGTCACACATGCACATTATGTGTTCCCATCTGGTATGCTGTCGTTGCTATTAAAGAAAATGTTTGGTATACCGTTTATCGTTACAGCACATGGCGGCGATATTGAGCGTATGGCGAAAAAGAGTACAAGAATTCGCAATTGGACAGCCAGTATTTTACGTGAAAGTGAACATGTTATCGCAGTAGGTCCTGTCTTAGCTCAACAAATTGAACAAGATTTTGGGATTGAAAAAGGTAAAATCTCTATCGTTAGCATGGGTGTGAATCGTGAGGTTTTCACCAAAGGAAGTCAAGCAGCAGTGTGCAAAGAACTGCAATTAGCTTCTGAGCCATTCAGATTTTTATTTGTAGGAAATGTTATTAAGCAAAAAGGCGTGGAGGAGCTGTTACAAGCTTTCCAAATGCTAAAAACAAAAGTATCTCGTCCTTTAGAGTTAAATATTGTAGGTTCTAGAAGAGATCAAGCATTTTTCCAATCCTTGCAACCATTAATCAGTGAAGACGTCAAATTTATAGATCCACTAAAACAACAAGAACTAGTGAAGTGGTTTCAGGCAAGTGATGTCTTTGTATTACCATCCCATTTAGAAGGTTTTGGGTTAGTGGCATTAGAGGCTTTAGCGACAGATACACCTGTTATTGCTTCTAATGTAGGTGGACTTGTATCTTTGCTTGGAGAAGGCGCAGGGCATTTAGTGGAGCCCGAAAACGCTATGGTTTTATCTGAGGAGATGCTGCGTGCAGTGAACACGCCAAAAGATCAATATATGAATCGTGAAGCGGTCGACAAGGTTTTAACCATTCACGATGAAAAAAATATAACAGCTCGCTGTATAGCGATTTATAAGTCGGCCATCGAAGGTAGGGATGGCTTATGAATAAGTTTATAAAATTAATTGGGGCAGTTGCGATTATTAATATTGTTGCCCGTGTTTTCGGATTTTTACGTGAAATGATTATCGGATTCCAATTTGGTACTGGTCATACTTCTGACAGTATTTTTACTGCGTATATGATTCCAAACTTTTTGTATTTAGTGGTTGGAGGAGCATTTACAACTGTTTTTATTTCAATTTATAACCGAGAATCAACCGACAAAGGACTATTCGTAAAACAGTCGTTTACAATAGTTGCTGTAACAGCGACAGTAATGACATTGATTGGGATGGTCTTTGCTACTCCAATTTTAGATAGCTTTAAAACGGATAAGATTGTTAGCGAGGAAGAAGTGGCTTTAACAAGAAATCTTTATTTGTGGATGATGCCATCCTCTATATTTCTTGTTTTATCTTCTTGGTATAGTGGTTTACTAAATGTAAATCAAAAATTTCATTTATCGAGCTTTGCCATTTTAATTTACAATGCGGTTTTCTTAGTGATCGCAGTTGTATTATCGTATACTATCGGTCCAATTGGATATGGTATTAGTGCATTTGTAAGTGCGATACTGATGGTGTATTTCTTAGTGATCGGTTACCGTAAATTAGATTCGTTTAAGGTAGGGTTTTCCTTTAAACAAAATGTATCAACAAAAGAGTTGTGGATAATGGTTGTACCTATTATGCTTGGCGGTGCAACGATTCAACTATATGCACTACTACAGCGCTATGTAGCAGGGCTATTATCATTAGAAGGAGCAGTATCATCTGTTAACTATGCTTCTAAGTTGATGCAATTCCCACAAGCTATTTTAATTACGGCCGTAACGACAGTTATTTATCCAATTTTAAGTCAAAAGGAATCTGATAATGACCATTCTTCTATAAAAAGCTTGTATTCAAAGGGATTACATTACTTGTTACTGTTACTTGCTCCAGTGACAATTTTCTCTTATTTTTATTCGACTAGTCTAATTCAAGTTGTTTTCGAATACAGCAATTTTACTGCGGAGGATACAGCTGCAACAGCGCCAGTACTGGCCGTCTTTGTACTTTCTATGTATTTCCTTGCGGCAAACGGATACATTACACGCTTTTACTATGCAAAAGGTGACTCAATGGCACCTGTAGTATTTAGTTTACTAAATGTATTTGGAGTAAACATGGCAGTTATTTTCTTAATGGTAGATGCAACTGGGGTAGTTTCAATTGCATGGGGGACTTTAATAAGTTCTATTGTGAACTTTATCATGCTTGTAGTATATGCAAGCATTAAATATGATCTGAAAATGGGTATTTTCAGCAAAGAGCTTCAATTTTTCAGAGCATTGCCACCATTGATCGTTATCACGGTTGTTATGTACTTTTCAAGCGAGTATTTAGTATTTGATAACAAGTGGTTAACTTTCATTGTAGGTCTTGTTATTTTTGCTGCTGTGCTTGTAGGCTCCTATTTATTATTTGGCGTGAAGGAAGTAAAAGAATTTAGTGATAAACTAAAAAGAAAACTTTTAAAACAATAGTAATTAAAATGGGTATCTTAGAAGAAATTCTTAGATACCCATTTTTGTATTTTTTTATAGTAGGAAGAGGTTGTTTTTCGATAAAAGCCCAAAAAGTTTCGATAAAACGAGTTATTGTTTCGATAAAAGCACAAATAGTTTCGATAAATCTTCAAAGTATACCTATAAATACGAACACAAGCAGCTTCTTTGCTATTTATCCCGCATTAAAGGGCAGTAAGACTCCATCCTAATATGGGAAATAAAATTTGGATTAGTTAGACACTATAAGTACTTGTTGCGAAAAAATGTCATATTCACAATATTTTATAGTAAAAAAATAGGGGCTGTATTATAATAATTTTATTCAGATAGTGTGGAATTTTTTAACTTATTTTAGCAAAATATTTTTGTAGAGAAAATAAAACGTCAGCTACAGAAGTCTCCCATCTTTATAGGTGGTAAGATGAATCCGGACGCAATTATGAAGAGGTATAATTGATGAGCATATGACTCATCACCAAAAGTTGTGGATGACATTCGTTAAGACGTATGCCATTTATCTTCATTCAGTAGAAGACTCCTACTTCTAATGGTGGTGAGATGAATGAGGATGTCGTTCCCTTTCAATGGGTGTCCATACATCTACTGAAATAGAGGAACTCAGTCAGTCTAAGAACACCACGACTTGTGGCAATTTATCTGCGCGAAAGCGAAGCGACAGCTACAAATGTTTTCTGTGCGACAGCTACAATTACGCCAAGGCGAAATCAACCACACGTTATGGTGATGAGCCGGACATATTAATAATTTAGCATTACTTGGTAATAATGATACTTGAAGGAACTACAAACTAAGATAAGGTGGAAAGTATGGCAAGAGGTAGGAAGATTAATTCAAATGGTGAACGAAGTAAACAATTATTGCTTGAAAAGGCTGTAGAGCTATTTTCTGAAAAAGGTTATCATGATACAAAAATTAGTGACATTGTAAAAGCTGCCAATGTAACACAGCCAACTTTTTATTTATATTTTGAAAGCAAGGACTCTCTTTATAACGATCTGAATAAACGATTTCAGCGTGGATTTGATGAAATCATGAGTATACATTCAGAGGAAGTTGTAAAGGGAATAGAAGGCTTAGTTAGAACGCTGAAGCAAAAAATAAAAATGTTGTTCGTCTACATACTTGAAAATCCGAAGTTAACGAAAATTGGATTATTTGAATCCGAACAGTCAGTTGTCGTTAAATCTCAGCTTACTCAGCAGTTAATGTCCCTTATACACCTCCATGATTGTGAGCATCTATTACAATTATATTGTGTAGACATTAATGTGGCTGTAGATAGTTTTGTAGGATCCTTGGAGCGTTTAATATTAACAACTTTACTTGAACAAAAAAAACTGCCATGCGAGCTAGCAAATGAACTAATTAACTTATACTTTTTAACTTCTTTCAGCAGAAGTGTCCCACCTCTATAGGTGGTTAGAAGAATGCGGTTTTAAGTCACTTTTCAGCGGGTGTCCAAACATCCGCTGAAAGAAGTTAAAGCCTCCGGCGGATGTCACGGAATCGGAAAGGAGTTCTTTGTGCAAGCACAAAGCCGATTCCGGACGCAATTATGCCGAGGCATAATTGATGAGAAGATAAATATAAACATTTATAAAAAAATTCCCCTCACCACTAATTGGTGAGAGGAATTTTTTATGTGCGCCCGGCATGCGCATGAACTATAGGGTGTAAGTCCCGACCCCCGGAGACAGAAGTAGGGGATAGCCAAGAGCAAGGGTGTCCGT
>NZ_JBSSFD010000057.1:0-19992 GCF_054062295.1 Lysinibacillus sp. TE18511 | reverse complement strand
TGGAGCGAGCAACGCGAGTGAAGCGGCTCATCGGACGCCCCCAGGAAAGCGCCCAGTCGGAACGGAAATCAACCACACGTTATGGTGATGAGCCAGAGTTTTACAGTATTCTTTGTAAGTAACTCAGTTAGCCATAACAATCACCCTCCAAAAGGATAAAATCTCCTTGGAATTATGTCATATGAGGATATTTTTTTAATTGATATGCTAAATCATAAATTGCAGCTTTTACAAATGAATCCATTTTAGTTTCTAGACGAGATTTAGAGTAAATAAGTTGAATCTTTCTATTAAGCGCCACATCGTATAAGTCTTTTTTTATTAAAAGTCCTGATTTTAATTCATCCTCAATGAAGGCAACTGATAAAAAGGCAATTGTTTTTCCGAAAGTAAGCATCTTCTTAATCGTACTAACAGAATCTAGCTCGATTGTATAAATGGATGGGTGAAATGGATCCATCCATTTTTCTATAAAATGATTCGTTGAACTAGAGGAAGTGTGCAATAATACTTTGTTTTTTAGGACATCTGCTTTTGAGATGTCCTTTTTTGCTGCCAGCTCATGGGTAGGGCTTAATGCCAATACAAGTTCGTCTTCACCAATTGTTTCGTAGACAAGGGACGAATTTTCTTGTTTTGTTTCCATAATTAGCCCGAAATCTAATTCTTGAAGAGCTACCATTTGTTCAATTTCAGGAGCTGTTTTTACTTCCAGTGATATTCGGATATCTGGATAGGTTGTTGAAATTTGATGGATGATATCTGGCATAAAAATATGTGCAGGTAGCCCGCTTGCTCCAAGCCGAATGGAGCCGATATTGCCCGCTAAAAGATTTTCGACAAAGCGGTTCATGTCTTTTTGTAGCTGTACAATTTGGCGAGCGTAATGATAGAGTCCTTCTCCCGCTTCTGTTAAACGGTATCCACCTGCATTTGTCCGAAATAAACGGATGCCATATTCCTCTTCAATTGAGCGAATATGAAAGGATACTGTTGGTGCTGTAAGACCAAGCTCTTTGGCAACAGGAGCTAATTTTTTTAATTCTACAAGTAGGCAAAATGCCTGTAATTTCACATTATTCATTTTATCCTCCTAAAGTAAATTAGAAAAAATCTTGTATTTGCTTTAGTTTATTAGATTTTTTTTAACGAGTTATTAATAGTAGATTAATATTTTCTAAATATCTGGAATTTATAGTTGTAATTAACAAGGAGGATATTATGAAAATCTCATTAACGAATATCGAGAAAAAATATGGACAGGCTCAAGCGCTATGGCCTATCAATATTGAGTTGGATAGCAAATTCATTACAATCTTAGGACAATCAGGCTGTGGTAAGACGACGTTATTAAAACTATTAGCAGGTCTTGAACAACCGACAAATGGAGAAATTCATTTTGATGAAACAATTATTTATTCATCCAAACTCCGTAAAAATGTAAAACCAAATAAGAGAAATATGACAATGGTTTTTCAAGATTTTGCATTATGGCCTCATATGACGATTTTCCAAAACATTGCTTTTGGCTTGAAGGGAATTGTTCCAAAGTCAGAAATTCCGGCACGAGTAGAGCACGTTATGCGATTGGTGAAAATGGACGGATTTGAAAAACGTAAACCTGGTGAGTTATCTGGAGGACAGCAGCAACGGGTAGCGCTTGCGAGGGCACTTGCGACAAATCCAAAGCTTATTTTGTTTGATGAACCTTTATCGGCGCTCGACGCAGTACTAAGAGAAAAAATGCAAGATGAAATCATGCATATTATTCATGAGCTGGATTGTCAGGCAATTTTTGTCACACATGATCAAACAGAGGCTATGGCAATGTCAGATCAAATTATCGTAATGGAGGCAGGAAGAATTGCACAAGTAGGAACGCCAGAAGAAATATATCACGCCCCAACAACACCATATGTAGCAGATTTTATCGGCAAAGTGAACTGGTTTGATAAAGGTAATTATATTGTTCGACCTGAAGGAGTTTCCAGAGTGGCACGCCCAGGAACAATTGCAAAACAAGCGATGATTGTAAAAAGTACCTTTGTTGGTGATCGATATTTAGTGCAGGCACAGGTAGATGGTAAGCATTGGAGCTTTTACGAGGCAGAACCTATAGAACATGGTAAGCAGCTTGAAGTTTTTATTGATGAAAAACAAATCTATCAATTGGAGGGTTTACATTGAAAAAACGAAGTATAAAACTATTTGCTACAGCTGGGATTCTTTTAACATTAGCATTAGCGGGCTGTGGAAATAAAACAGTAGAGAGCAATAAAGAATCCAGTGCAGAGCCGAAAGAAGAACAAACTTTAACGGTATATTCTGCTGGTCCAGATGGTTTAGCAGCGAATATTCAACAAGCATTTGAAGAGCAAACGGGAATAAAAGTTGAGATGTTCCAAGGGACAACCGGCAAAATATTATCGCGTTTAGAAGCAGAGAAAAACAACCCTGTGGCAGACGTTGTTGTACTAGCCTCTGTCGCTTCAATGGATGGCTTAAAGGAAACGGATCAGCTTCAAAGCTATAAAGACGCTGCAAATGCAAAGAAAATCAATAGCGATTGGTCAGATGCAGAAGGTTATTATTATGGTTACAGTGCCTCCGCTTTAGGAATTGCTTATAATACAAAAAATACGCAACAGGCTCCGGAAGAATGGACAGATTTAGCAAAAGCTGAATGGCAAAATAAAATTAATATACCAGATCCAAGCTTGTCAGGCTCTGCTGTAGATTTCCTATACGGATATACAGAAGCGGAGAAAACGGCTTGGACTACGATGGAGAAGTGGAAGGAAAATGGTTTACAGGTGAATGGTGCCAATAAGGAAGCGTTAGATGCTGTTATTACTGGTGACAAAAATGCCACAATTTCAGGTGTAGATTACATGGCCTATAAAGCAAAAGCTGATGGTGAGCCAGTAGAAATTGTTTATCCAAAAAGCGGGACAGTTGTCAGTCCACGAGCTGTTGGTATTTTAAAGGATGCAAAAAATGTAGAGAGTGCAAAAGCATACGTTGATTTTTTACTGTCAGATGAAGGGCAAAAGCTTGTCGCAGATGCCTACTTGCTACCAGGCAACAAAGATATAGCTGTAAAGGATCGTGCAGCCTTAGATGAAATTCCTCAGCTAAATGTGAACTGGAAGGGCGCAGAAGCGAAGCAACTTGAAATAGTAACTAAATTCAATGATATTTTTCGTTAAGTAGTTTTGGGAGGTTTTTTAGCCTCCTTTAAGTTTTTCTAGGGAAGGATTGAAATATCAATGATTATGGAAGGCAGACGATCTTTTGGATTATTACTGACACTTGTCATCACGTTTGCTATCGCACCGTTAATTGCCATTGTGCTATATACATTTATGAAAGATGGGCAATTAGATGTTTCGCAGATTAATAGAATGTTTGCCAACGAGAGAGTGTGGCATACGCTTGGGAACTCTATACTATTAGGAGTTTTAGTTATTATAGGGACAACAATTATAGCATTCCCCATGGCGTTAATAAGAACGAAAACAAGCTTGTATAAATATAATTGGCTAGATATTGTTCTAACGATTCCGTTTATGACACCACCGTATATTGGCTCGATGGGCTGGATATTGTTTATGCAGAATAATGGTTTTCTCCAACAGCTATTTCCAAGTGCTGCTTGGATGACGGAAGCGTTCTTCTCCTTGCCTGGGATGGTCATGATTATGAGCCTGCATCTTTTTCCTTTTTTATATTTAATGCTAAAAAATACGCTATTAAGAATCAATGGATCCTTTCTTGATGCTGGATTAATTTTCGGACGAAGCTCTTGGAGAAATTGGACGAAAATAGTTTTGCCTTTATTGGTTTCTAGCTACGTACTAGGAAGTTTGCTAATTTTCATCAAAACGTTAGCTGAATTTGGAACACCTGCAACATTTGGTAGTCGAATTGGTTTTCAAGTTTTTACGACTGAAATTCACTCTTACCTATCTAGATGGCCAGTAGACATAAGTATGGCGACTTCGCTGTCATTATTTTTACTATCAGTTTGTCTCATTATCTGGTACTTTCAAAATCTTATTGGACGCAAATATACATATAGCGTGCTTTCTGGAAAAACACCAGCTATTCGTGAAATCAAAGATAAGTGGTATGTCAAGCTTGGTTCATGGCTTTTTGTGGGGATCATCATTTTGCTATCGATCGGTATTCCTTACTTTTCGATTATCGTGACATCTTTGCAGAAAGTTAGGGGAGATGGTTTGCAAGCAGGGAATTTTAGTTTTGCCTCCTACCAGGAAGTGTTTACAAGTGGAAGTGCTGGATTGTCAGCATTTTTAAATAGTGTTGTTTTCTCCATAATCACAGCTGTCGTTACAGCGATTATTGGTTTGTTCATTGCCTTATACATTAAAAAAGGAGAAACGAAAAAGCAGCAAGTATTAGATTTCTTTAGTTTAATGCCTAACATTATTCCTGGAATTGTTTTTGTAGTTGGGTTAATTATGTTTTGGAATGCGCCATGGCTACCAGCAACCATTTATAATACGAAGACAATGGTAGTAGTGACGTATTGTGTACTTTTCTTACCGTATTCCGTGCAATATATAAAGTCCTCTTTATCACAATTAGATTCTTCCATATTCCAATCAGCAGCTATTTTTGGGAGAAGTAGTTGGGTTGTTTATCGACAGATCATCATTCCATTATTAATGAAGGGAATTCTTGCTGGGATGACGATGACGTTTATTATCTCAATGCGTGAGCTTGTCGCTGGATTACTTATTTTGCCCCCTTCAGTAGAGACTGGCGCGACATTTATTTACAGTCAATTTGAGCAAGGAAATGTCGGGGAAGGAATGGCTGTTGCAGTCATAACAGTCATCATGACCGTTATTTTCATGTTGCTGTTTGCCTGGCTACAAAAAAGGGGAGGACATGCGGATGCTTAATGTAGAGATTTTAGGTGGGGTTGGTGAGTATGGCCGTAACTGCTTTTTCATTGAAAATAATGGACATGCTATTTTACTCGATTGCGGAGTGATGAACACTCGACAGAAGACTCCTCCGAATTTAACGCAAGCTCATGTAGCGAAGCTTGATGCAGTATTTATTTCCCATTCACATTCAGATCATGTAGGTGCTCTTCCTTTACTTGAGACATGGGGATACACAGGACCGATCATTATGAGTAAAATGACTGCGCAGCAATTAAAACAACCATGCCAACATACAAGAACCTTTCAACCAGAATCTATCGGAAAGTGGTTAGTTGTTAGTAACTGTCTTGCCTTTCAATGGGGCTACAGTGGACATCTAATAGGAAGCGTTTGGTATAAAATTCGGTTTTTTGAGGAGGTGATATTTTACTCTGGCGATTATGTGGTGGATTCCTTTTTGTTAAAAGCAGAGCTGCCGATAGAGGACGAGACTGTATATGATGTAGCCATTATTGATAGCGGTCATGTTGAGAAGAGCATCAATAATTTAGAAGTATTGCAGCAAATGACAGAATATATTCATGCAAATCCGGGCTGCCCAATTATTTTCCCATCTTCTTTTTCAGGAAAAACAGTCGATATTGCTACTTATCTTTTTCAGCATACGACAAGATCGATATGTATACATGATCATTTGTTGTCGTTATTTGAAAACTATTATGAGGAACCTGAAAACTTATTGCCTACTAAAACAATATTACCATCGTTTAAACGACAATGTTTGATAAAGATGACAGATAGTGAAAGTGCCATCTATTTTGTGCCTGAGCGTGATGAAACGAAATTAGAGGAACTACTTCATAAAAAGTCTAATGCAATAGTGATCTTTACGGGATATTGGAATAAAGGGAAATATAGCATGCAGCTCAGCCGAAATCAACATAAGGAATTTTTTTATAAAACACATCCAGATTATCATGACATCATCACACTTTCTAAGAAAATACATGCACAAAAGACCATCTATTTTCATAGTTCATTAACGACTAAAGAAACGACTTTCTTGCAATTAATAAAAAATGAGGAGGAAGTATTATGATGAATCAAATGAAGAAATGGGCACTAAATTTGTGTTTAATTGGAACTATCCTTGTTAGCATTATGTTTGTTGGATCCGTACAAGCAAAAGCAGCAATCGTACCAGAGCATGAAATTAAATTTAATATTAAATCAGAACTTTTCACAGAAACGGATATTTTGAATATTTTCCAGGCTACAAAAAAAGATGAAGTAAAGGTTTATTTCTTTGATACACCACAGAGAGCCTTTCTAAATGAAGACTATATCCAACGTTTGCGTGTCTATAAAGGGAGCAATAAGATGGATATTACCTATAAAAAGAGATTCTTAAATACACCTCTAGATGAAGCAATCGCTATTACAGAAAGTCATGGTTTCACTGGAGCAGAGTCTAATTATAAATTTGAAATGGATAGTAAGGGTGGTAATCGGACATTCACGATTAGTCGTAAGGAATCATTAAAGACTACATCTAAAGTGTCCTATGATGCAGTCGATACAAACGCTGCTAAAAAATTAATTTTTGAAAATGCACCGAAAAAAATTTTAAATTGGGATTCTGAAGAATGGTATCAAAACACATTATCCCAAGCCGTAATTTACGGTCCTGCAAAGGCTGTAACATATAAAGGAAGCTTTGCGGGCTATGCGGCGGATATTGAAGTTTGGCAATACCAAGGAGAAATTATGGTGGAACTATCGACGAAGGAGGAGGATGCATTAAAAGCCGCAGTTATAGAGAAAGTTTGGCATGATCAATTAATGTCTGCCGGTTATTTAAGTGATGATCAACGTGGCAAAACGGCATTTGTCATGGATATGTAATTTTTAAGTTCATTAGCGAAAAATACGCTGAAAAATTCGCAACTTTTCTAGGAACCGTGACAAGCTGTAGTGTATGGCATCTACAAGACTTGGCATTCGTTTGTAGAAGGGGAGTGAATTTTTTCTTTTTGGAAACAGGTTTAAATGATGTGTGAAGTGGGATAGAAGGTAAATAAAACACAAAAAATTTGTTCTAACTTTTTCAATTTAGCTTACACTTACTATAGGACGAACTTAGCTTTGAACAAGGGAGGAAATGACATAGCGAAAAAAATGGGAATTGTCGCGCTACTATTGTTCAGCGTTTATGTGCTGTGTATGTATTGGTATATATTCCATAGCGGCGGTGGTACAATACCACGAGCGATGCAGGGAACAGCTGCGGATCCAGTGATGTTTATGTCTGAAAGAGAACTATATCTAAGTGGTGAATATTCGAAAATACGAAACTTCCTGTTTTTTGTTGCTACACCCTTGGAATGGTTAGTCTATTTCATGATTTTATTAATGGGCGTATCTCGTTATTTTGAAAAGGTGGCGACGTCTCAAACAAAGAGGAAGCTGTTACAAAATGCAAGCTATTTATTCTTATTATCACTTTTATTATATGTGGTACTATTCCCACTCGATTATTATCGGTATAATTTAAGTAAAAATTACGGTATTAGTACACAAGGATTTTCGTCGTGGATGCGAGATGGTCTTATCGATTTTTG
This sequence comes from Lysinibacillus sp. TE18511, assembly GCF_054062295.1. Taxonomy (NCBI): domain Bacteria; kingdom Bacillati; phylum Bacillota; class Bacilli; order Caryophanales; family Bacillaceae; genus Lysinibacillus; species Lysinibacillus sp. TE18511. The sequence continues at coordinate 12,452 of NZ_JBSSFD010000057.1, read as the reverse complement.
GGTTAACTTTGGCATGAGCTTTATTATTGTGTCTGTTATTTACTGGCTTATCAAAAAAAGTGCTAAAAGATGGTGGCTATATGCTTGGTTTTTAACAATTCCATTTACAATATTTGTGATGTTTATCCAGCCTGTTGTAATTGATCCTTTATATAATGATTTTTATCCGTTGAAAAATAAGGAGCTAGAGGAGAAAATCTTATCGGTAGCAGCACAAGCCAATATACCGGCAGAACATGTTTATGAAGTTAATATGGCAGAAAAAACGAATGCCTTAAATGCCTATGTAACGGGAATTGGCAGTAATTCGAGGATTGTGTTATGGGATACTACATTAAATCGTCTAACAGATAATGAAATTTTATTTATCATGGCACATGAAATGGGACATTACGTTGAGAAGCATATTTATTTTGGTATTGCAGGCTATCTTTTGTTGACCTTGCTAGGATTATGGCTAACAGCAAAGTGTATGAGACGGATTGTTGGCCGTTATGGACAGGTATTAAAAATTAAAAAAATAAGTGATATAGGTTCGTATCCATTGTTTTTACTTATAACATCTGTTTTATTATTTGCTTCAAACCCTTTGTCCAATTATATCTCAAGGTATCAGGAAATGAGAGCAGATCAATATGCGATTTCACTTACGGGTGATCGTGAGGCAGCTGTTACGGCGTTCCAAAAGTTAACGATATCTGGTTTAAGTGAGGTAAATCCACAACTACTTGTTAAGTGGTTCCGATATACACATCCGCCAATGCTAGAACGGATTTCTAAAGTAGCGGAGAAAGAAGGGCAGAAAGAGGGAGTGCCGTTAAAAGAGGAGCAGAAAAAAGAACAACAGAAGAAGTAAATCGCTTTGTTTAACGGCAGTGCAAAATCTAGGTTTTTAGAAAGAATAAGTTGGGTATTCTAAGGAAAAGATGTATCAAAATTCGTTTGTTTTACTGATAGGGGAATCGTTATGCGTAATGTGATCATTATTACACTTTCATCGATATTAATTGCCTTTGCCTACAATTTTTTATTAATTCCGCATGAAATTTTAAGTGGTGGATTAAGTGGGATTGCTATCATGCTTGGTATTATCACGCCCTTGAATACAGGGGTTTTAAATTTACTTTTGAATTTGCCATTGCTTATTTTAGGGATTATGAAGTTAGGGAAGCGGTTTATTGGATATACGATACTTTCAGTCGCCGTTTTGTCAGTAAGTTTGTATATTATTCCTATTTATAAAGCTACGCAAGAGCCGATTCTTGCCTCTTTATTTGGCGGAGTTATTGTGGGCTTGGGAACGGGGTTGATTTTCCGTGCATCTGGTTCCTCTGGAGGTTTTGATATTATTGCGATGCTACTAAGTCGTAAACGTGATTTTCCGCTCGGTACATTAATCTCTACGATGAATGGTATTGTTGTAGCGATCAGCGGATTTGTTTTTAGCTGGGATGCGGCATTACTGACGCTCGTATCGATTTATGCTACAGGGAAGGTTGTCGACACTATTCATACGAGTCATATTAAATTGACGTTGATGATTATTACAAGTAAGGGCGAAGAAGTAAAGCAGCAACTGCTATCAAAGTTTTATCGAGGTGTTACGATTATGGACGCAAGGGGTGCCTATTCAGGAGAAAGTCGTAAAGTATTAATTACGGTTATAACACGCTATCAGCTTGCTGAAGTAAAAGGTACGATCAAAGAAACGGATGAAAAAGCTTTTGTCAATATATTGCAAACTACAGAGGTCATCGGCATGTTCGATCGAGGGGTTAAGTAAAAATTATTGAATTGGAAAAAATTAATAATTGTTATTTTCTCTACACACGTTATGGGTTATACTATGTATAATCGAACGTGTGTTTTTGTTTTTGGCCAGAGAAATGTTATGTAGCGAAGTGAAAACGTCAGCTATATTGCACCAAGGCCATTATGGGGAGGAAGTATTGAAATGGAAAAAGAAAAAATTCACGCCTATTGTTCAAAGCTTCATGGCACAACGCATGATTATAAAATAGAGTGGGAAGCTGATCGCTACCATATTGGGGGAAAAATGTATGCGATGATGGGCGGAGATGCTACTGGAAAGCCAGTACTTACATTGAAATGTGAGCCTAAACGAGCTGAAGAATTAAGAGAAGCTTATGAAGGAATTATTCCTGGCTACTATATGAATAAAACACATTGGAATTCAATCTATATGGATGCAGATGACGTATCTATGGATTTAGTTGAAAATTTAATCGAGCATTCCTATAAGCTAGTTTTCGGAAAGCTAACGAAAAAAGCTCAGCAAGAAATTGCATTATTGAAAGAAATTTAGTGATGCCTATATTCGCGGGAGAGAAGTGAATCCTCGCGCGGCGAAGTGAAATCCTCAGGGAATCAGAGTGACCGCCCACGCGCAACACCATGAAAAAAAGAATCTGCCATTTCACAGCTTAACTGTGAAGAAAACAGATTCCTTTTTCATTGTGTAGCTTGTTGCTTAAGAATTATATCCACGTTCGCCAAAAGGCTGTAGCGTGTCGAGCCATTTTTGCTCTAGTTTTTCTAATTCTTTTTTAGCATCGAAGTAGCCCTCTTCTTTTTTCTTCAAATATTCTACTACTTCAATTTCAAAAGCATCTTTGCCGAATGAGTTGTAATCGGTTTGGAGCTCTTTATTTGTGTGTGTATTTGTTTTTAACATAAACTGAAAGCCGTTTAGGCGTTTTAAATTATTGAAGCTGCCAACAAATACTTTACTATTTTGTTTATTGGTCATTGTAAAAACGCCCGCTTCAATTTTCATGTCTTTATACATTTCCTTTAATTCTTTTTTATGATCCATTGAAAACCCTGCCTTCTTATTTTTTTACCCAATAGGCACTACCATCATCTGTACGGTCTATAAAACCGTATTCGATTAAATAGCGACGTATTAGTACATAATCCTCGTAGATCGGTTGGATGATGGCATTTAATTCTTTTTCTGAATACTGTTTCGCTTCATCGAAAAGTTTTGTGATTGCGCGGAGTATCACGATTTTTTGCTTTTCGCGTTTTGGGAAGCGGGCTAGCTCTTTACCGATACCATGTGGAAAGTGTTTTTCTAGTAACTGCTGTTCTTCAGAAATCGTAACATCATAGCGTTCGTCGACCATTGTAGCCGTTTTGTGTATGGGGACAAAGCTCTCTTCCTTTTGATTCTGCTCCTTTAATAACTCCATCATGGCAAGAAAAGTTTTTGCCTGACGTTCCTTCTCTTTAAGGGCAAAGCGATGATGACGAATCGTTGCTGCACTACCTATTTCCAGTTCTTCTTTCATTTCTTGATCGGTTTTTCCTTCATAAAATAAGCGCAAAATATGACTTTGATGATCAGTTAATCCTGTCATTTTTTTATTTAGACCATTTAAATAATGGAATACAGATTGGTGGGCTGAAGTAATATGATGCTGTATAAATTTTTCTGCTTCGTAGAGTACACCTTCATGTGGATAAATAATTCCTTTTTCAATCTTTTCTCCACAAAGTAGACAAGTGAAGTGTGTGGTTTTATCAATATAGCCCTTTTTTATGTTATCAATTGAAGCTTGCCAAAATAATTCATTTACATCCATTGAACACCCTCCTGAAAACAAACGGAAAATAATTTTGTTTGCTTATTTATAATTAAAATAACAAATTGTTTAATTAAAATCAATAAAAAACACATCGTTTTATAAACGATGTGTAAATATGTTTACTGGCATTTATTTATTCTTCTTTTTAAAAAGGATGATGGATAAGGTCGCTAGAACAATAATTGTGACGAAAATAATGATTACACTAGTTGACGTACTTAGTATATTCCCATGAAGCTCATAGACAATACCATAATTGATTTTATAATCTTCCACGTAAGAAGCAGGTACGCCGTCAAAAACTTTAGAAATGGAGCTTTCCATAAAGGAATTGCGTAATAGTAATGTTGTATGGCTGATAGGGAAATACATAATAAGGTTTTGAGCAAAGGTTGGCAGTGCTCCTACAGGTACATAAACACCGCATAAAAAACCAATTGCTGTTCCGACGATTGTTCCTAGCGTCGAAAAGGAATTTTGTGTATTAACAAATAACACAAGAAACAGATTAAAAACACTGGCAAGTAAAACAGATAAAAATAATATGCCTACGACGTTAACGAAATTTCTAAAGCTTAAAAGCTCACCGCCTGTAGCAACGATAAAAATTTCACAGCCAATAAGGGCGATAAAGGAAAAGATACAGCCTACGATCAATGCGTTGATTACATAACTGAATTGAATTGTTGCTCGGGAAATGGGCGCAGTTAAAAAATCAGCCTGTGCTTTTGATTCTAAATCTTTTACAGCGATGCCATATGCAGCAAGTGTTGTTGAAACGGCGATCATAGATAGTAAGCCAGCCACTAGCCATTCATTGACCATCGTTACTAATTCTGGCGTAGCTTCCGTCATTTGCTCAATGGCATCTACTTGCATTTTTTGAAGGAATACAGCGTATAACACAATGACGATAAGGACAGAGAGCAGGGAGAAGAAGACTTGCGTTTTATCACGTCTGAAAACCTTGCTATTTCGCTGTACTAAGCTAGATAATGCTTCCATTAAGCTACACCTCCCTCGGCCATGATATGAAGAAAGACATCATCCATAGTACCTTTGATTACTTCAAATGAGGCAATAAGCGGCTCGGCTTTTTTTAATAGTGTTAAAGCATGAAGAGTTGATTCAACCCGGATGGAGAAAATACCTAGCTTTTCTGTAAAGGAGATGGCATGTTCCTCAAGCCACTTTACCCCCTCATCGCTATTATGAAAAACAAGTGCCATTGCATCGTAGGCGTATTTGGTTTTAAGAGCATCCGGTGTACCTTCTGCGACAATTTCACCTTGCTTTAAGACGATCACTTGATGAGCGACTGCCGCTTCCTCCATATAATGGGTTGTCAAAAAAACAGTCATATTTGTTTCTAGCTGTAGCTGCCTAATGGCTTGCCATACGAATTGACGTGTTTGTGGATCAAGACCAGTTGTCGGTTCATCTAAAAATAAAATTTTAGGTCGATGTATAAGCGCTCGAGCGATATCAGCCCGCCTTTTTTGCCCACCTGATAAAGTTCCATATTTTCGTTTTTCTATATCAGCTAAATGCAAATAGGTTGATATTAATTGATAGTTTTCGGCAAGTTGAGCTTTCGATAAGCCATATGTTTTGCCACGGTGAAGTATATTTTCTCGCACTGTCAATCGTTCATCCAGTAAACTTTGCTGGAATACGACACCAATGGATTTTCGGACTTCCGCATTGTCGTTACTTGCATCAAGTGTATAGCCATTAATTTTAACTGTACCGCTTGATTTTTTTAATAATGTACAAAGTATTTCAATAGTCGTTGATTTACCCGCACCATTCGCACCTAAAAAGGCGAAGAGGGAGCCTTGCTCAACGGTAAATGAAATCCCTTTTACTGCCTGATGAACCCCATATTGCTTACATAGGTTTTCAACTTGTATAGCAAAGGTCATATTGTTTATTCCTTTCTTTTTTGAATTACTTGATTGATTTTTGCAATATCATTTTTTTGAAGTACATAAATAATGCACCAAGCGAAAAAGAAAATAATAGCTTCACTTATAAAAATAGACGTAATGCTTGAATGTTCAAACCAGCGCCCGAAATAACCTGCAATCAACACACACAGAGTAACTGCAATTACATGTAAAATAAACTGAGCAATAAAAGGTAAACGCTCGATATCAAAAATGATGGACAGCAAACCAATTACAGCTCCAAGTATGGCTGCGATGATAATTTGTTCAAGTAATTCCGATCCTGACATTACAGCGTTATTAGATATGACGCTTAATGTTACTAAGACGTAGGAAGAGCTAAGTGATATGAGTAGTCCGATAATCATCATGCGAATAAATTTCATATTATGAGTCCCTCCCAATACCTAAGTGGTGTTTTAATTCTTTTAAATATTTACGACTAACATGGACGGACACATCGTTTTCTAATATCAGTTCTGTTGTACCGATTTTACCCATTTGAATAGAGGCAATTTTATTAATGTTAACGAGTGTCGATTTACTGACTCTGGCAAAGTCCTTCGATAATTGTGCTTCCAGCTCATACAATTTACGCTTTGTTTCGAATTCCTGTTCCTCTGTCTGCAAAAATACTTTTGCACCCTCTGCGTAAATAGAATAAATATCTGAAATTTTTAGCATATGAATTTCCTGTTGAAAGTAGCCATCTAGCATCGTTGTTTGTGAAGCTTGTAGCTGCTTCATCAGTCGTTCAATTTGCTCGGTGTATTCCTTCGCATGTATATGAATCTCGGTTTCTTCTAGCTCACTATTGATTGTTAAATGAATTTTCATTGGAGGCCTCCTTTACATATCTCCGCTATGGAGAAACACTGAATCAGGTAATAATAATGTAGCATAGAAAAATTTGGCTCGGAGAATTTCTTGGATAAGAGGTTAAATTTCATGAATAACAGGTTCATTTTTGACAATATAGAACCTCGCAAAAAGTGATGAAGTAGAAAAAATGGCAGGTAAACGGCATAATAAAATTATTCAGTCATGAGGGGTTGCTTCTATGTTTATTTTTGATAAGCACATGTTTATTACATTATGTATTGGTTTAGCAGGTGCTGTTTTATTTCAACTTTTACATATTCCAATGCCATGGTTGCTTGGTGCTATAACAGCGGTACTAATTGTTCAGTTATCGACCAAAGTACAATTGAAATGGCATATATATTTTCGTAATTTTGGTTTAATCGTCGCTGGGTATTCTATTGGTTTTGCTTTTACACCCGAAGCCGTGCAGGATATTCAACTATTTTTATGGAGTATGGTCGTTTTAAATGTACTATTCATTTTACTGTTTTTTTGCATCAGCTATTTAGTAGCAAAGCGTGCAGATTTAGATTTTGCGACCGCGTTGACGTGCTGTGTACCTGGGGGAATGTCACAGGTTGTAGCCTTTGCTGAAGAGCAAGGGGATATGGATATGGTTGTTATTACGTTCTTTCAAATATTACGGGTCCTTTTAATCGTCGGGTTTGTGCCATTAATGGTGTCAGGCTCTGGTGGAAATGTGTTAGTGGTAGACGGAGCGTATTCATGGAGCTTAATAGGTTTACTTGCTGTGTGTGGAGTGGCGGGGTGGCTGGCGCAAAAGGTGAAAATACCAACAGGCTATATGCTTGGTCCAGTGTTTTTATTGATGGGCTTTAATATAGCAGGAATGGATGTACCAAAATTACCGTTGTCACTACTTCATATTGCGCAACTAATGCTTGGCATTTACATTGGGCTTTTATTGAAAAAAGAGGATTTACATTTATCGAAGAAGCATGTGTTTTACGCATTTGTATCAGCAGGCATCTTTATTGGCGCTGCATACGGCTTAACATTTATCATGAAGGATTTGTATGGTCTTGATTTTCAGACAGGTTTTTTAAGTATCGTACCAGGAGGGCTTGATCAAATGGGGATTATCGCCGCTTCTGTTCATGCGAATGTGACAATCGTTACTGCATTTCAGCTATTCAGAGTACTAGTCGTATCCATTTTCCTCGTACCGTTTGTCAAAATGTTTGTGAGAAAAGTGAAAGCTTAAAAAACTGCCGCAAATATTTGTATATTTATAAAAATTTGAAATGTACGAAATTTTTCTTTACCAAATTTCCTGAATTATGGTATTATAAATTTAACTAGGATGAACGGAGGTGAAAAGGAATGAATAAAAACGCTACGAAAACAGGTGTAAAAGAGGATAAAGCTATGTATTTTGCACGTGTTATTACTTTCGATTTTGCGAACAACGGGAGAGGTCTGTCCATTTTTAAGCAAAATCAAATAACAAACGTAGCGAATTAACCATTCTTTTTCACAAACTAATGAGGAAAAGACTGCTTGTTAATCGAGCAGTCTTTTTTGTGTCTATAGATGTTTTTCGCACGTTTCATTGGAGGAAAAAACGATGCAAATTAAGGCTGAACAAATACAAAAAATTATGGGTGGAAGCGTATTATTTGAAGGGCTTCAATTAGAAGTAAATACAGGCGAGCATGTTGCCATTGTTGGCGTGAATGGCAGTGGGAAAACGACTTTATTACAGTTACTAGCTGGGTTGGATACGCCAGATAAGGGACGAATCATAAAAAGTAAAGAAGCCACGATTGGTTATTTACATCAAATTCCGGATTATCCTATGCTCTCAGTTAAGGAAGTGCTGGAGGAAGCATTTGCGGAAATCTATGCATTGAAGGCAACGCTGACAAAGCTTGAGCAAGAGATGCAGTTGGCTGTAACCGATAAAATACTTCAGCAATATGGTCATGTGCAGGAACAGTTTATGCTACAGGGTGGCTATGAAATTGATGCGCAATTAGCGATGATTGCCAATGGTTTAGGTATTACGCCATTGCTTGAGCAACCATTTACTAGCTTAAGTGGTGGGGAGAAAACAAAGGTGATGCTTGGGCAAATCCTTTTAAGTAATCCTTCTATTTTGCTATTAGATGAACCAACGAATCATTTAGATATGCAGGCAATTGAATGGCTAGAAAACTATGTCCGAAACTTTGCAGGAATTGTTATTGTCGTATCACATGATCGTCATTTTATGAATCAAATGGCTCAAAAAATAATTGAAATTGAAGATGGAGAGGCATTTGCGTATAGTGGCAATTACGATGCGTTTGTTGAACAAAAAGAAGCTAAGGTTGAACAGCAATTTGCTCAATATGAAGAACAGCAAAAGAAAATAAAAAAAATGCAGGAAACAATAAAGCGTTTAAAGCAATGGGCAAATGAAGCGAATCCACCAAATGCTGCCTTACATCGACGTGCCAAAAGTATGGAAAAAGCATTAGCACGTATTGAACGTTTGAAGAAGCCTACAACGAAAAAGAAAATGAATCTAGCCTTAACGATGGCTGAGCGTAGTGGTAAAGAGGTTGTACAAATGACGGGCATTAGCCATGCATTTGAGAAACCATTATTTAAGGAAAGTAATTTAGCGGTTTATTTCGGAGAACGACTGGCGATTGTTGGTGGTAATGGTAGTGGGAAATCAACGTTGTTAAAAATGATGCTAGGCGAAATTGAGCCTGATAAGGGGATCTGTCATGTCGGTAGCAACGTGAAAATTGGCTACCTTTCACAGCAATTTGAGCATAAAAATCCTGCCATTCGTTTAATAGATGCATTCCGTGAGCGTGTCGCTGTGTCAGAGGCAGAGGCACGTCATATTCTTGCTCAATTTTTATTTTATGGCTATGACGTTTTTAAAAAAGTGAAGGATTTAAGTGGGGGCGAAAAAATGCGCTTACGTCTAGCACAGTTAATGCATGCCGATATTAATTTATTAATGCTAGATGAGCCGACCAATCATTTAGACATTGAAGCGAGAGAGGTATTGGAGGATACATTAGAGTCCTTTGAAGGGACCATTATGGGTGTCTCGCATGACCGTTATTTCTTACAAAAGATTTTTACAAAAGTTGCATGGATTGAGCATGAAACGATTCAAGTATTTGAAGGCGATTATGAATGGGCAAGGCAAAAACGTTTAGAAATAGTTAAAGAACCGGTTATTAAGGAAGCACCTGAAAAGACCTACGCTGCTAAAAAAGAGTTACCCATTGAAGATCAGATTGAAAAGCTTGAAATAAAATTAAAGGAGCCGACACTTGCCAAGGAGCAACGACAAAAGCTTGAACAGCAGCTAGAGGATTTATATGGAAAATGGATTGAGGGAGGAACAGAGCATGCATAAAATTGAGCACATCATGCAGCTAGATATTGATTATATTAAAAGTTTTAGTGAGATGGAAACATGTCATGAAGGAGTATTATTTTATAATAAGGAAATACCAACATATTACGACGCCAATCATGCACACATTTGGAAGAAGATCAGCAATCCGGATCTATTTTTGAAAAACATCAAGAAGTACTATCAAGCAAAATCTCTCATCCCAAGATTGTATTTATACAATGTGGAGGAAAACCAGTCGTGTATAGATGCATTAGAAGTAAACGGCTTTCAATATGAATGTTTTACAGATGATGTACAGTGTTGGAATGGTGAATACTCGCCACTATCGCATAATCCAGCAATACAAATTGAACGTGTAACAGCTACCAATATGGAAGAAGCATTAGCCGTAGAAATGAGTATCTCAACATTTGGGGAGCCTGCATTAATTAAAAAAGCTTTTGAGCAAACATATCGTTCCCCGCATTTTACGTATTATTTATTAAAATTGGACGGCATAGCTTGCTGTACTGCCAATATTTTTATCTCAGGCAATCAAGGGAGAGTCGAGAGTGTAGCAACATTAGAAAGCTATCGAGGACGAGGATTGATTGGCTATATTCTGCAACATATTCAGCAAGAGTCGGTAAAGCAAGGGTTAGAATATCTCTGGATTTTGCCTATCAATGAACAGGTTGCAAAAGTCTATGACAAGGCAAATTTCAAATCAGTAGGCAAAGTAGAATCCATTCATGCCTTTACTGAAGGAAAAAGCATTAAGCAAATAAGACAAGATTCTTAATGAAGATAAACAATTTCGCCATACTCCTATGGGACTGTGATCCAAGCTCGGATTCTCCCATAGGAAGAGCGAAATTTTAAAAGCTAGAGTATTACTTGCCAATTGTCATTACATGTTGCATGAATGGATGGGTGTTTTAAAATATAGTTTGCAATCAGCTCCGTCATATCAAATTGTATTTCTTTTACGACCGGACGATTTCTTAAAAAATCAAAGTTTCCTGCCCCAGTTGCACGATAGCTACTCATCACAACTTCGAATTCTTCATCCATCCTAATAGGAACATCATTAATAGTAAGCTTAGTTACACGCTCGCCAATATGCTTTGAAATATCGAGAATGTATTCGATCCCCTCCCACATGTCATAATTATAAGGTTGTGCCTTTGGATACAGAAAAGACTCGGCTACTGTCAGCTTGCCCGCCTCTACAGTAAAATAGGTGGCTGATTGTTCAAGGGCGAGTAATATGTCATGCCCTGATAGACGAAGCACCTTTAAGGTATTTGCATAAATATAGTTTGTGACGATATCACGCATCGTAACCTCTTGATTGAAACCACCACGCTCATTGTGAAAGAGTGCTGTGCAAGAAATAGCAGCTCCAGATTCCTCCATTTGGATACGATTTATAAATTCGATATATGGATGCTCTTGAATGCGTGCAAGAAATGAATCCTCGATTTGCATATTTCCATGAATAATCCCAATTGTTTTATCTAACCATGTCACTGTTTTTTCAAAAGTAGGGGAGATCATGTTGCACACAGATGTCTTAGGTTCAGTATCCGCTGTAACATAAATCAGTGAAGGTGTATGGGTAATAGAGTGAATTTTCTTCTGGCTGTCCATCATCATTTTTAATTCAATACTAGCTAAGCAAGTCCCTTTAGTGCCAGGCTGAACTACTGATTTTTCCATAATTGTTGTGCTAATTTCACGATGCTGATGACCAGAAATGACGATATCCACTTCATCTATTTCGGTACACATACGATATCCTTGATTTTCCCCATTCTCTGTTTCGAGTAATTCTTTTGTTTCAAGGCTTCGCTCAAATCCCCCGTGGTAGCAAAGAATAAGAACATCAATTTGTTCATTTGCACGTATCCATTGTGCCCAGTACTTAGCGCTCAAAAAAGCATCTTCAAAACGAAGACCCTGAATATGCTGTGGCTCTTCCCATTTGGTCACAAAATGTGTGGTCACACCTAAAATGCCTATGCGAACATCTTCTATTTCTTTGATGATATAAGGCTTGGTAAAATGCTTGCCATCATTAGTTAAAATGTTAGCACCAAGCCATGGAAATTGGGACTGGCTTATAACAGATTGTAACGCGGGTAGCCCGTAATTAAATTCGTGATTGCCAAATACCATCGCATCATATTGAAGATCATTGGCAACTTGTATTAATGGATTAGGCTCTTGCACTTGAAATTTTTGATGAAAATAAGTCAACGGACTTCCTTGAATAAAATCTCCGTTATCAATTAAAATTGTTGGTCCTTCAAGCCGTTTTTCCTGAATGATTGTTGCTAGCTTGGCTAAACCAAGTGCTGCATTGTGATCGTTGCGGAAAGCGGTTGGCATTATATATCCATGAAGATCACTAGTAGCAAGTATTTGTATTGTTTTTTCAGTCATAAGAGGTCCTCCGTCAGTTAGTATATCCATAGTACATCTTATAATTTTCCATCTCGCTATTTATTAATTGGCACAACGGCAATTGCCTTTCTTGGTACGATTGTAGGAACATTGACTCATCACCAAAAGTTGTGGGTGACATTTGTTAAGACGTATGCCTTGTATATAAGTTGATTGGAGTGGAGACTGGGCGACTCCTTGGGGATCAGC
>NZ_JBSSFD010000056.1:0-21129 GCF_054062295.1 Lysinibacillus sp. TE18511 | reverse complement strand
GTTGACATAAAGAAGCACCTCCTCTAATTTGATACATTTATCATCGTACCGGAGGTGCCTGGTTGTTTATATGCGTTATTTGATTACGGGCTTACGTTTCATTAGGAGCGGTTCAGGCTTGGGTTCGATATTTATACTGATTTGAAGATTTTAAACTAAGTAAGTGAGATTCTATTCATTTAATGGAGCGTTGATTAAATAGAAAAAATAGACCTAATAGTATGAACTAAAAGAAGAGAGTCAGTTCTTTATGGACTAACTCTCTTCTTTTAGTTCATATGCAGTTTGCAAGGAAAAAAATCTCTACTTAATTGAAATGGATGAATTCAATTGTAAAGTAGAGAAATAGACGTGAGAGATAGAGCCATTTCGTTAAACAAGAAATGAATAATTTGAACGAACGAATATTATTTTTCATAGTAATGATTAGGACGAAGTGGCCATATATATAGATTGTATGAATTTATGATATAGGGGAGGAATTGCAAGTGTTTGGAAATAGAGCTGTGGCCTATATGGGCTCCGGAAAAGTAGAAGTGCATGATATTGGTTTTCCAGATTTGGTTTTACGAGATGGACCAGGGGTAAATCCACTTAATGTAGGACGTAAATGTGATCATGGTGTTATTTTAAAGGTAGTAACAACTAATATTTGTGGAAGCGATCAGCATATGGTGAGGGGGAGAACTACAGCTCCGACAGGATTAGTTCTAGGCCACGAAATTACAGGAGAAGTGATTGAAGTAGGCCGAGATGTTGAATTTATTAAAAAAGGTGATTTAGTTTCTGTTCCATTTAATATAGCTTGCGGTCGGTGCCGTAGCTGTAAGGAGCGGGATACTCATATTTGTGAGAATGTAAATCCAGATCGTCCTGGTTCAGCATATGGTTATGTAGATATGGGCGGATGGGTTGGAGGACAATCTGAGTATGTAATGGTGCCATATGCCGACTTCCAATTATTAAAATTTCCTGATAAAGACCAAGCAATGGAGAAAATTAGAGATTTAACAATGCTTTCAGATATATTTCCAACTGGATATCATGGTGCCGTAAGTGCAGGTGTGAAACCGGGATCAACTGTGTATATAGCAGGTGCAGGTCCAGTTGGTCTCGCTGCTGCTCATTCAGCTCAGTTACTAGGAGCTGCTGTAGTAATTGTAGGAGATTTAAATGAAGAAAGGTTAGCTCAAGCTAAAAGCTTTGGTTGCGAAACAGTTAATTTACGAAATCATTCAAACCTAGGAGAGCAAATCGACCAAATACTTGGAGCACCTGAAGTAGATTGTGCTGTAGATTGTGTAGGATTTGAAGCATCTGCACATGGAGCTAATGCAATTGAAGCACCTGCTACTGTTTTAAATTCTATTATGCAAATAACACGTGCTGGAGGACGTTTAGGTATACCGGGTCTTTACGTAACCGGGGACCCTGGTGGAATTGATGAGGATGCAAAAATTGGTACGTTAAAAATTCGTCTTGGCTTAGGATGGGCTAAAGCACATACTTTTGTAACTGGTCAAACACCTGTTATGAAATATCATCGCGATTTAATGGCGGCAATTTTGAGTGGAAGAGCTCAAATTGCGAAAGCTGTTAATGCTACAGTAATATCATTAGAAGAAGCTCCAAAGGCATATCAAGATTTTGATCAAGGGGCTGCCAGAAAATTCGTCATCGACCCACACGGTCTAGTAAAGTAAGAGATTTCTACAGGGGTTAAGGGGTTAAATTGAAATAAGCATAGAGGACAAACCTTTGGCTACTTTTCAATAAGAACTAGATAGCATGCTGATATTCTAAGGAGACTTTGAACTTCATTTCTCAAAGTCTTCTTTTTTTCGTTGCTTATTTACCACCATTATATTTGTATTCAGGTTGTATCTGAATGAAGAAACCACTTCGAACTTGTCCTGTCCAGTTTTGTAAGGATTCGTACCATTGTACGCTATCAAAAAAGTCATCTACTGTTGTAGTATTTGAAAACCAGATAAGTGGAGTGAAAGAAACAAGCTGTCCAGCATCTCCCCAAACACCGCCATCCGGAATAGTACTTTGTTTAACCAGCAGTAAAGGAAGCCCATATTAGAAAGCCAAAGAAGGTTCAATTTGTAGGAATGGTAAATATGATTCACCTTGAGGAGTAAAGATTGGTCGAAAAATATTGAAGTTAAACAAGTACTTGATGGATTAAATTCAATAAATTCTTTACTTACTATTTTAACTTATACTTTTTTTAATATTATAATACTCTGTGTATTTGATTGTTTATCATGATCTTGGAGCTTGTGTTGATTTTAAAAGAAGAGACGAAACTAGCTTTTCAATGGATTCTAATAAAATCAACCATTGTGTTTAACAGAGCCTATAGTTTTTACATCCCAGCGAGTTAATCAGCGAATTGGTTTTAAAAGAAAATGTACCGAATCTCATTTAGATACATTACGGGGAATCGTATCATAAGTAAGTGCGTTTTCTCTGTAAAAAAACAATAAGCCTATTTAAGATATAGCAGTCTTGAATAGGCTTTATTTCCATGTTACAAGTAAGAGAGTTATTTATAAGGTGAATATATATAAAGAAAATATATTTCTCCTAGGCAAATTTCATTAAATATTATACATATATAACCCACTTCTGTGATTATTATCTATGATAAAAACGGTTTTAGTAATATGCTATTAAAAAGGAGGCGTAGTATGAAGCAACTTTATATAAAGCAGAAGGTATTCAGTTTAAGTGGAAAATTTACGGTAATGGATCAGCAGGAGAAGGACGTTTATTTCGTGGAGGGCAGTTTTATGCAAATTCCAAAAACGTTCTCCATTATGAATGCAGCAAGAGATGAGGTCGCGCTTATTACGAAAAAGGTGTTCAGCTTTTTACCGATTTTTTTTGTTGAAGTAAACGGTCAAGAGGTGTTAACGATTAAGAAGGAGTTTTCTTTCTTTAAAGCGCGCTATACAATTGATGCGGCAGGCATTGAGGTAGAAGGTAACTGGTGGGATATGGATTTTCAAATCTTACAGCATGGTGAAGTCGTCGGTAAAGTGAACAAGGAGTGGTTCACTTGGGGTGATAGCTACAAGGTACAAATATTGAATGAAGAGATGGAAGCTATCATTATTGCGCTCGTTGTCGCAATTGATTGTGTAAAGGCTGACCAAGCCGCTGCTTCCTCAGCAGCGGCGACTTAATTGAGCCAATACCAACTAAAGAAGCAGTGTGTAATTTACCAAGTCTTAATAGAAATAGAGAATTTCGTCGACCTTCATTTTTAATTATAAGCGCGAAAAGATATAATTTAAAATTAGCATAGAATTAGAGATTAAAAACCGCACTTACACATGTTACGGTGAACCGTATCAAAAATAAGTGCGCTTTTTTAAAAGAGTCGTGTAGTCTTAATAAGTAACAGGTATACTTAATTTTATCTACTGAAACAAAGGAATAGGGATTTATATGGAAAAAAGACGTAACGTTATTTTATATATAGGTACTTCAATAGATGGCTATATTGCAAAAGATGATGGAACATTAGAGTGGTTGGAGTCTACGGAAGTAGAAGGTGATTCCGGGTACAATTCCCTTCTAAAAAGAATTGATACTGTTGTTATGGGAAAGGGAACATATGATATCATTCGTGGATTTGAAATGGATTATCCTTATAGTGATTATACAAACTATGTGTTTTCTAATTCTGTTAGCGGTTCAGATGAATATGCTTCATTTATTAATGAAGATGTAGAAACTTTCATTAACAATATAAAACAACAGCCTGGTAAAGATATATGGTTAATTGGTGGAGGAAACTTAGCCCGCGAGTTTTTTAAGGAAAATTTAATTGATGAATTCCAACTAGCCATTGCACCTATTATTTTGGGAACTGGAATCTCCCTTTATAATGGGGATGATATTACTCAAAAATATAGGTTAACCAAAGTTGAAAAGTTAGGTCAACTCGCTATGCTTCGTTATGAAAAACTGAATAAATAACAAAAAAACTCGCCAATTATAGTGGCGAGTTTTGCCTTTTTATAAGCTGATTTTTGAGAAGTACCCTAAAATGGAACAACTTACGCCTTCTTATTTATCGTTAAATTTAACCTATACGAACGCATAATGTTTAGCGCATTATGCGTTTTTTCTCGAATTTATATTTTGTTTATATTTGCGATATATGCAGTTTAGTACTGGGCCTTATAATTAAGTTTAAGCAAATGATAAGGGAGAGAATATCTTATGAATAACAAATTAAAATTCGCAACACTCGCTATTTTTAGTTCAGTCACAATATTAACGGCATGCACTGCCAACACGAATTTTAATCATTGAAGATGATATTAGCATTGCAGAATTACAGAGAGATTATTTAGAAATTCATGAAATAGAGGCGGAAATTGTAACGGACGGTTTTGAGGGGTTGAATCGAGCATTAACTGAGCCTTTTGATTTAATTGTTGTTGATTTAATGCTCCCTTCGATGAACGGTTTTGAAATTTGCCGACGCATTCGTGAAAAGAAAAATATTCCACTTATAATAGTATCTGCAAAAAAAGAAGATATTGATAAGATAAGAGGGCTTGGCTTAGGTGCGTATGATTATATAACGAAACCATTTAGTCCGAGTGAGTTCGTCGCACGTGTACAAGCTCATAGTAAGCGTTATAGGCAACTAACAAGTACTGGACAAACACAGGATTATTTAGAGATTAAAAATATTATAGTTGATAAGGCTGCACGAAAAGTATTCGTTTTAGGTCAGGAAGTTATTTTTACAACGAAGGAATTTGATTTACTCGTGTTCTTTATGGAGCATCCGAATCGTGTTTGGACAAAGGAGCAGCTTTTCCGTCAATTATGGTATATGGATGATTTAGATGGAGATGTTTTTACAGTTGTTGTTCATGTAGGTCGCATTCGAGATAAGTTAAAAAAGGGAAAACTATCAGAACTGCCAATTGATACAATTTGGGGCAGTGGATATCGCTTTAATAGTTGAAACATCTCCTTGTGAAAGGAGGGTATTACATGAAATATTTTATTATCATTGTAGTAAGCACATTATTCATATTGACCGGGTGTAATGATAAGGGGGAGGAAGAGAATATGAAGCCACAATCAGATAATCTTATTCAAGCAGTTGAAAACAATGATTTAGAAAAAGTACAAGAAATTTTGCAGGATCCATCATATCCAATTAATGAAACGAATGATAAAGGGGAAACGCCTTTATTAATTGCTACTCATGAAAACTATATTGAGGTGGCAAAACTTTTAATTGAAGTGGGAGCCGATATTAATCAACAAGATCATATTCAGGATAGTGCCTATCTGTATGCAGGTGCGCAAGGAAAAACAGAGATTTTAAAGTATATGATTGAGCATGCGGAGCCAAATCAAAATATTGTTAATCGCTATGGAGGCAATGCCTTAATACCTGCAGCAGAAAAAGGACATTTAAACAATGTGAAGCTACTTTTACTTGATGGGAAAGCGGATATCGATCATCAAAATAAATTTGGCTATACAGCATTAATTGAAGCGGTAGCATTAACTGACGGTTCAGTGGTATATCAGCAAATTGTACAAGAATTATTAGCACACAATGCGAATAAAGAACTTCGTGACAATTCAGGTAAGACAGCACTTGAATATGCCAAGGAGATGGGCTATACAAAAATGATTGAAATGTTAGAAGACTAGTAGATTTTACGAAGAACGTATCATTAAAAAGGACCAAAATCCAATCATCAAATAACGATGATTGGATTTTTATCATATAGACAGAATAGGACCGAATATTGCAGAAGGTATATTTTTTATAATTCGATTTTCTGGTCAACCACGTTTCTCTAGATTTTTAGCAGTTTTACTTTGGTCAACATCCTTTTGGTTTTTAAAGGTACCCATGAGAAAATCATAGGCAGGATTCGTAACACCATACCAGTAATTTTCATTTTTGAAATGATGCCATAAATGAACCTTTTTCATCCAACGCCCCCATGGAGATATTGGCTGTATAGGGCGATGGGCGATATAATGCTTCCACTCATAAAATAATAAAAAGAGCATGATACCTGCAATAAATGCGTTTGTCATGACAAAGCTAGATGATAGAAAATAAAAAATGGCTGCTACAATTACAATGTTTGGCACACTATACCATAAGGGTAAAAATAATAAATGTAATTCATTCGGACTTGAATGGTGGTCATAATGTAAGCGCTTAAGCATTTTTAACAAAAAAGCATTCTTTGGTGGTTTCAGATGAAAAAGAAACCTGTGTGTAACATACTCAGCTAAGGAATACATAATCATGCCCAGAATAAAAGCACCCAAAATTCCGAAAGAGGTTAAATGTAGAATCATATATCCGAAGCTAATGAGGTATAGACAGCTCATGATTAATATATCAGGGTAGGAAAAATATTCTTTCATATATTTCATTTTCATTGATCACGCCTCCAGCATTCTTTATTTTTTTCTATCTTTCCAGAGAGCCAAGCTTTTCGCCATTGTTGTCGTAGTTAACCTTTCCGCCTCCATTGCATCTCCCTTTAATGCAGCTTTTAATAACTCGTGGTAATAGTTGAAGGACAACTCACGATGATCTTTTACAGAAAAAAATCTCTTCGCCATATCTATATAAATGGAATCGAAGCTATTTAAAATAAGTAGAAAGATTGGATTGGCAGCCAGGCCAGCGCACCTTTTTTGCAAATCCCAATCAAATGCTGCGTAGCTTTCTGCACAATCTTCAAGCTGCTCTAGATTGGCAAGGAGAGCAACCACTTTCGGTTGATTAAACGTAACAGCATTACGAATATAAGTCGGAGTCAAAGAACTTCTTAATTCTAATAAGTACATGACGAATTCATCTGTCATGGTATGATGATTCTCAACAATATTAACAAGTGTCGATAGATTCCCATTGCGCCAATAATCATTTACAATCGCAGGCATTCCTTTTCTCCCTGTTATCCATCCACTCCTTCCTAAACGTTGAAGTGCCTCCCGAATAGTTGGACGACCAACCCCAAATTCTTTTGCAAGCTCTCTTTCCGGCGGTAAAGTACTTCCTATAGAATAAACACCAGCCAATATAGATCTAATTAATTCATTCTCAATTTTATCTGAGGAGCGTTCTTTTTCGTTCAAATCCTCGTCTCCTTTGTTTTTTGGTAATACAAATTAAATACAGTGGTAATACCAAAAAGTATATATCAAATTTGAATTTTCTGTCAATGGAAAATGGCGAATTTTTATTAGAGAAGCAATGATCCAATCAGATCTAATGGTTTCCCTAAGATTATGGCACCTTACAAGACAATTCGACGAATATTGAAAGAAAACGAAACAGAGAATTACTAGAAATTATTGAGAAAGAATTTGATTTAGACTACAAAATTGAAGTGAAGGAGAAAAAGAGGGCATTAAAAAACGAGGAGAAGGGATCTTAATGTGGTTAGATGGGGTTTTTCGTCGCACTGAATAATCTCAAGTTTTTGTTCAATTAAAAATTTCCCCATAAAAAATACTCCCAATAGATAGATTTTTTTTAAAATCTGACTATCTATTGGCGAGCATAGCAAACCTTATATTCTGGTGTTACCATTATTTTTGAAAGCAAAACAATTATTCATGAAGGTAAGATGTTTATCCGATTACATCAAACCATAACGGAGATTTATCTTCAAGATCACCATTGTAATTAATCGTTAATTGTTCGCCCATCGAAATATCATGTAGTGCATAAAAGTCAATTGATATATTTTCTTTATTATTTTCAAAATTAATATTTGGGGTGTATGAATGATTAAAAAGTGAACCAAATCCAAGTGCGATGGCTGTATCATTTTTTCCCCAATAAAAACTATAATAAAGAAGGGAAGTCTTTTTCAAATATTTCCAATCCTCTTTAGGTAATACTATCACTGGTGATACCTCAATAAGTTCATCTTTTTTAATATCACGTGTAGCAAATAAACCTCTACCATATTTCCCGGTATCTTTTATACAGATAGGTTCCAAAGCAGTAACTCCTTTCTCCGATCCCTATTTCTCTCTAATCAAAAAAACATTAATGATCAGATTTTTACACTAAATTCGAGAGTTGATTTTTTAAATAATCATTGCGTTCTCGAATGAATTGGAAAATTAATTCTGGTTCATTATCAAAAATATCAATCTTCTTTTTTTTATAAGGATCAAGGAGGATTTGGGGACGTATATATTGATGTAGTGGTAATACTTTGTCTTCCATATAGTCAACTGTAAACATAGTTTCAAGGATTTCTTCTAATGTTTCTTTGTAGAGTTTTCGGAATTCGGGCACTTGCAATAGAACATAGTTAAGATAGTTTCCTGATTTACCTTCAATTGGGACATACGTATGATCCATGATCCCACCATTTACTTTCCGCCCCCAAGTTGCATCGTAGTCCCATGGAAGTATTTCGAATAAGCCAGTGTCACTATTACGGTAGAGGGCATAATTGTGTGTAAAACCGTCGTTATTCATTGTACAAACTGCTCCAGCGAGCCAGCGGAAATATTGATTAATATTAATTTTCTGGGAGATTTCATCTGGGAAATTAGATGGAATTGTAGTATTTATGGTTGTAATCAAATCATGAAGAAAGATATCGTCTGATGAAGCGCCACACACTCGTTTATAGCCCGACAAAAGTGATTTTTTGGGTTTGTCATCACACACGTATGAGAAATTTGCATCATTGTTGATCGCGTAGTAAATGGGACCGGTGGGAAGCCCCCGCTTTTCTAAAAATAAATCATCAACTGATTCCAAGTGCAAGTAGACACCTTTAAATGAGCCATTTCTATAAAAATTGATATGTTGACTATCTGGTGAAAGGACTTCGAGGTCTTGAAAGAAGTCAAGGGAAAGCTTATTGCGAATTAGGGAGGGGTCTTTGTATTCTGCATTGAGGTGAATTCTACGTACTCCTAAGAATTTTTCAGCATCATCGAAATCTATCATATAGGATCTTTTACGGAATTTTCGTGTATAGTCTCCACGATAGGCAATCTTAATATTGTAGGTAATGCTATCTACCAACAACTTGGCGGAAACAGGGTCATCTTTTGATAATTTTTTCCTTAAATCATTTAATTCATCTTCCTCAATCATTAAAAAATACGAGGGTAGAATGTTTGACATATACTCACCTCCCTTATGTACTCTATCAGATATCAAATGTATATACTCTAACCCTAGTAGAAAAAAGAAATAGCTTTGATTAAGGAGTAAATGCCCCACTAACCTTTTGGATAGTGATTAATGGAGGCATTTCACCTGTTACGTTTACAATTGTTTCTGGTAAATGTACTTTAGTTAGAAGTACTACCAGAGGAAGTACTACCAGAAGATTTACTACCAGAAGATTTGCTTCCAGAAGATTTGCTTCCAGAAGATTTACTACCAGAAGATTTGCTTCCAGAAGATTTACTTCCAGAAGATTTACTTCCAGAAGATTTACTACCAGAAGATTTGCTTCCAGAAGATTTACTTCCAGAAGAAGTACTACCAGAGGAAGTACTACCAGAAGAAGTACTTCCAGAAGAGGTACTACCAGAAGATTTACTTCCTGTAGACGAATGACTACCCGAACCTTTTTTTCCTTTTTTTCCAGGCACAACAGACCCTCCTTAAAAACAGTGTTAAATTTATAGTACGCAATGAATGTTTCTGTACTTAGACTATTATCACAATAAATTTAGGGATTATATCGACCCTGAAATATAGTGATTTTTAGAGCAAAGATGCGTACCCGCCATGCACAACAACTCGGTGCTGAAAGGCCAATACAAGCTTGGCAGTATGAACTGTTACGATAGTCAAGGGTGTCCATGGTGAAGTGGAATTTGAAGGAAGTAGGACGCCAAATCTCGGATTGACGACCAAAAATCAGATATAAGGCTGAATTGGGATGGACGAGTTTCATCACAATACAAAGTTTAATACTCCCCGAGTCTCACACAGTAAATCTGGCAGTTGCATGAGAGGAAAGTGGTAGCACTTACTCGGGGAGGTCTCTTGAGGGATATAAAATTTAACAATCGGATTAGTGTTAGTCAGATGAATCAAGAGAAATCAGCTCATTTTTAGGCTGATTTCTTTTGTTTTTGGTCTAAAAGATGACAAAAGAAAGTTAGTAAACTTGCACAGACTGCAACTATTCCACCGACCCATGTTACATTCATCAAATTCCCTTGATGGTATACAATTCCGCCTAATGCAGAACCAAAAGCGATGCCTACATTGCTTGCCACTGGCATAAGTGAAGCCGCGAGTCCTGTAGCATTTGGCTGATAAATTCCGGCGAGGTCTATTAAATATAGCTGAGTAGATGTTGTTAAGAGGATGGCCATTAACGACATTAAGCCAATGTTTACCAGTCCTAAAATAAAATGATTTGTTGTCCAAAATAAACTTGTCAGAACAACTGCCTGCACGAGAAAAACAAACCGAAGGCGACCGATTGGATTATGGCTGGCAATTTTACCAGCAAGGATATTACTGAAAATCGAGATAAACCCGTATGCAAATAAGATTAAACTAATTGAATGATCGGGTGCTCCCATTCCCTTTAAGATAGGAACAAGGTAAGTAAAGACGGCATAAGTTGCGCCAAATCCGAGAGCAGGAATGAAAAAAGCCATCAAAATTCGTGGCTTGGCCATTAAAGAAAACTGATCCCGTATCGAGCTGCGTTCTTGGCTGAGACCATTAGGTAAGACAAAAAAGGATGCCAAAAACGCCAATCCTCCTAGGAAAGTGGTTAATATGAAAGTGGCATTCCAGCCGTACCGTTCGGCGATAACAATACCAATTGGCACGCCAACGACATTTGCAAGTGTGAAACCACCAAAAACGAAAGATATCGCAAGTCCGCGTTTTTTAATCGGCATGGTTTCACTTGCAACAATCATGGCTAGAGAGATTAATACTCCTGTTACAATCGCTGTCATAATTCGAAGTACAAGGAGCATGATGTAGCTCGTCGAAATGACGCACAAAGCATTCAGGACGATGAAAGATCCTATCAAAAACAACATCCATTTACGCTTTGGCAAATGACTTGTTGCTGACATCACTAGGGGTGTGGCGATGGCAAACGTAATGGCAAACGCGGAAACGAGTGTGCCTGCTTTTGCATTTGTCATATGAAGGCTCGAAGAAATATCTGTTAAAATTCCGACAATAACAAATTCACTTGTCCCGAGAACAAATGTTAATAAAGAAAGTGTTAAAATGAGCAACCAATGTCGCTTGGATAATTTTATGGGGTGCATAAATACCTCTTTTCTTAGATGTATGTAAATGTGTCATAGAGTAGATACACAACCTGAACATCATACCATAAAATTTTTAGCGAGAAAAACCCTTTCTGAATCAATAGATCACCACAATCGACAAGGCTGCAGAGTTAGAAGAAGATTATTAAAGTAAGCATATTTTTGTTGAATGATTAAGAAACGGACTAAGTACATGGAATGCAATAGTAAACATTAAAAGCTTTACATTGACGTTGCGTAAAGGATTAAGCTTTTAGAAAAGGGGGTGATATCATGGGAAAAGTAAGAATCAATTTAATCAATAGCTTAGATTTCTATGAAAAATGTTTACTAGGAAATGTTAATGAGAATTCATTCCGCTATGAATTGATGCAACCAATGAAAACAATGTGGGATTATTTAAGTGTACCGCTAAAAGCAACGCAACCTAATGGATACGATGTTGTTATGGCATCAGAGATGTTAGGGATTTGGACTCCTAGAAAATCTATTCAACAAGTTGAGGATAATCTGCCAGAGCTTATAGAATCTAGAATTTTTGATGAATATCAGGAAGTGATCTCAAAAGGAATCGATGAATTTGAAAAGATCGGTTATTCTATTCCACTAGAAAAAATCGACATAACTATTCTTTTAGGGGATGAAGATAGTCAAGAAATGAAAGTAAATAAAGGATATTCAGGTTTTGGTGGAATACCGGGATATATTTTGCTAATGGCTGTTCCTAATGATTTTAATAAGAAACGATTAAAATCCGCTTTAGCTCACGAGTTTAATCATAATGTTCGTTTTACATTTGAACCATTTAATCATGGTGACGTGACTGTAGAAGAATATTTAGTATTGGAAGGTTTAGCTGAATGTTTTGCTGAAGAAATGTATGGGAAAGAATTGATAGGACCTTGGATTGAAGATTTTGATCAAGAAGAGATGGCGTACTCAATCGAAGTGATAAAAGAAGGACGAAAGACGAAAGGTTTTGGAGAAGTATCAGCTTATATGTTTGGTGATGAGGTTGCTAAGAGACAGGGGTATAGTCCAGTTGGTTTATCAGGGAATGCAGGTTATACTATTGGTTACCACTTGATTAAGAAATACTTGGCTAACAGTAACAAGAGCATTGCCGAAGCGACACTGACGCCTACTGAAGAAATAGTGTGCGTCTCTAAATTTTTCGATTAACCTCACTTACAACTGATCGGTAGTGCAACAACGGTTTTATAAATAATCAAAATTTATTACAAAACTACACCTAATAATCAATCAAACTATTTCTCAATGAAAACGAGAAATAGTTTTTTTATGATAAAAATTGGTTTTTGTGTTGTTTTACTTTGTTTATATGTTTATTTTTACAACATGTTAATAAAAGTACAACATCTGATTAATAATTTGGCTTTACAATGTGAAACAGGAGGTGACACTGAATGCAAATAAAATTTTCAAAGGCTGCGTTCTTTTTATTACCGGTTGGAATACCTCTTATACTCTTTTGGATTATTCCGAATTTGTTTAGTTTAGGTATTAGTTTTACAGACTGGGATTTCATGACAAATGATTTTCATTTTGTTGGTTTAGATAACTATTTCAATTTGTTTACCCAGTCATCATTTAAGCAGGCATTGCTAAACACTCTTTATTTTGGATTTGGGACAGTTATTCCAACAACTGTATTAGGATTAGGTTTTGCTCTGTTCTTTAGAAAAAATTTCAAAGGCTCTGCCATTTATAAATTGATGATTTTTTCACCATGGGTAACACCAACAGTAGCTGTATCGATTGTATGGTCACTTCTATATGAACCGGAACTAGGTGTTATCAATAAGCTGTTAGGTTTAGTAGGAATACCAGGTTTGGAATGGCTTAAGAGCAGTGAAACCGCAATGCTAGCAGTTATTATTGTAACGGTTTGGAAACTAGTTGGATGGACAATGATTTTCTATATTGGTGCATTAGAGAAAGTACCTGATAGCTTATATGAAGCGGCGAGTATCGATGGAGCAAATGCATGGCAAAAGTTTCGACATGTCACACTCCCAATGGTTTCACCAACAACTTTTTTCTTAATTGCTGTGAATACAATTGTATCGCTGCAAGCATACGATCAAATTAAAATCTTAACACAAGGTGGGCCGAGTGGTTCGACAAGAACATTACTCTATTTATTCTTTGAACAAGCGTTTGAACAATTTGATATGGGATCAGCGACAGCCATCGCATTTATCATATTAATTATTACAATCCTACTATCGTTCTTAAACAAGATAATAGGTGACAAGTGGGTGAATTATTAAGACATGAGTAATCGAAAAAAGACGCCATTGATTTTCAAGCATCTCTTTTTAGCTGTATCAAGTATCTTGTTTGTCTTTCCTTTTATATGGATGATCCTTAGTTCGTTTAAAACATCCAGTGAAGTACTACAAGGTAGTTTTTGGCCTAAAGAATTTCATTGGGAAAATTATTCTGAAGTATTAGAAATCATTCCTTTTCACACGTATATCTTTAACAGTTTCTATACTTCTTTGCTGATTACAATCTATGTTCTTATTTCGTCAGCGCTCTTTGCTTATATGTTGGCATTTTATAAATTTAAAGGGAAAGAATTAACGTTTGGCGTTGTCATGGCAACATATATGATTCCAGGTGCTGTATCGTATGTTCCTGTTTATGTGATGTTAGCAAAAATGGGAATTCTTAATACCCATTTCGGATACATTATTTCTTTAGCAGTTAGTGTATTTGGGATTTTTTATTTAAGACAAGCGTTCCTTAAAGTTGGTTATGAAATTGTAGAAGCAGCCAAAATTGATGGAGCTAGTGATTGGAAAATTCTTTGGAAGATTGTCTTTCCGGTGACACGTTCATCATTTGTGACACTAGGTTTAGTGACATTTATAGAAAACTATAATAACTATATTTGGCCAGCGCTAGTATTAAAAGATAACGATAAAAAATTAATCACAAATGGGATTGCTGATTATTTCATTAATAGCTCCTTAGGTAGGGATTGGTCACACATTATGGTTGCAAGTACAATCGCTACAGTCCCACTTTTACTTGTATTTTTAGTATTACAAAAATGGTTCCTCTCAGGTGTTTCTGATTCTGGAATAAAAGGTTAACTAATTTTAAAGGAGGGCATTTCATGATGAAGAAATTATTAACGCTTTTTATGGTTGTATCATTATTTGTAAGTGTACTAGCAGGTTGTTCTAGAGGAGAAGGAAATACAGTTAAGGTAACGAAAGAAGGGGAAAAAATCGTTGTCCCATTTATTAACGGAGTTGGGGGGTCCCTTGCGGATCGTTTAGATAAGATTGTGATGGAATTCAATGAAAGTCAGGACAAGTACGTTGTAAAAACGACAAAAGCAGGCAACTACGATGAGTCTTATCAAAAGCTTCAAAGTGGATTTGCGGCAAACAATCAAGAAGCCATTGCTTTACTAGGTTCAGACGTTATTCAAAACTATATTAACAAAGAGCTAGTTGTACCAATCGATGAATTTATTAACAATGATAAAGAATTAAAAATAGACGATTATGGTAAAGGTTTTGTTAGTCAAGCAACAGTAAATGAGAAATTATATGGAATACCTCTATATGGTACAACTCAGATTCTTTATTATAATAAAAAAGTATTAGAGGAAAATGGCTTTAGTACGGATGACTTAAAGACATGGGAAGGGCTAGAGAAGGTAGCTGAAAAAGTATCAAAACGTGATGAAAATGGCAACGTTCAATATGCAGGGTGGATGCCAATTTGGGGTACGACAAATCTAATTGATTCGGTTCGAAGTGCTGGAGGAAATGTAGTAAGTGAAGACGGAACAAAAGTTTTAATTAACGATGAAACATGGGTAAAGGTATGGGAGAAATACCGCACATGGCTTCATGAAGATAAAATCATGAACATTCATACAGGTGGTACTGGATGGGAATATTGGGATAACACAATTATTGATTTTGTTGAAGGTAAAACGTTAGGATATACAGGTTCATCTGGTGACCAAGGATTTGTCTATAAATCGTTAGGTGAAGGGATGGATGAGGCAGAAAGACTGGCTACGTTTGGAGCAGTTCCGCAACCAGGCTGGGGTGATCATAAGCCAGCACCGAAATTAGAAGCTTATTTTTTCACATTAACTAGAAATATTGATCCAGAAGTAGCACAAGGTGCATATGAGTTTATGAAATTTGCGACAACTACTGAAAAAACAGCTGAATGGTCAATGGAAACAGGCTATATCCCAGTTCAAAACAATGTCACTGATTATGAGCCTTATGCAGAATTCGTAAAAAAACAACCACAGGCGTTAGTTCCGTTAGAGCAAGCGAATGAATATGGAGTTTCACCATTTATTGATCCAACAGGCGGAAAAATCTATGATGCACTAGATATAGCGAAAGATAAAGTAGAAATCGAAGGGATCTCTGCTAAGGAAGCATTAGATGAAGCAGCAACAATTGCCCAGCAAGAATTAGACAAAGTAAATAAATAAAACTTTTCGAAGAGAAATGGTGGTGCTTCTCTTTTGAATGGAAGAAGTACCTTTTTTGTCTTACAGAAAGAACAAAATAATAGGCTTTAAGTTAGAGGAGGCAAAAAAATGAAAAAAGGAATCATTTTCGATAAGGATGGCACATTAATACAGCTCGATTCGGTTTGGTATAAAATCGTTGATTGTGTACTTCATGACGTATTTCAAAAGTATCCGAATGAAAAGAACAAACGAAATGAATACTTGCAGATTATTGGAATGGACAATAATGATTTTGAGAGTACGAGCTTACTAGCTAGTCAAACGAATTCCTATATTGCAGCGGCATGGTATTCACTATTAGAAGAAAAGAATATAAAAAAAGGGGAATTTATACATGATGTTTGTGCATCATTCAAAAAGCATTCAACATCAGATGACCTCGTATTTACAGAAGTACAAGGTGCACAAGAAACACTCAAATATTTAAAAGATCGTGAGTACATTATCGGTATTGTGACAGCAGATGATATTGATGCAGCGGTTCATTCGCTTAAAATGACTAGGCTTTACGAGTATATAGATTTTTTAAGTGCTGAAGATGGAATCAATAAACCTAAACCTTCTAGTGATTGTTATCATATGTTCAAAGATAAATTTCTACTGAATGATGAAGAAGTTTTAATGGTAGGTGACACATTAACTGACATTCGATTTGCACGAAATAGTAATATTGAAGTTGCTGGAGTTCTTTCTGGTGCATGTAGGAAGGAAGATCTTGAAGGAAAAGCGGATTATATTATAGATAGTGTGAAAGATATTCAAAAGATTTTATAGCACATTGTTAACAAACGAGCGAGGTCAATCTACCTAAAAACAATGACTATTTTAACTTCTTTCAGCAAATGGTCTTTGTAGCGAAAGCAAAGCGTCAGCTACAGAAGTGTCCCACCTCTAAAAGTGAAAAAGCTAGACAATGGGCTGAAGCTAAATTTTCTAGAAAGACAGCAAAATAGTAAGGGATTAGGAGTACTTTAATCACCCCCTTAGTAAATGTATTGGGTTATTGTCTGAAATTCAAAAATTTTATTACACAGAAGGTGAAACGGATGAAATTAGGCTTAGAAACGGAAACCTATCACTTACTTTTTCAAAATGGTCGAATGGATATTTTTGATTTTATTAGAACAACAGCAGAACACGGTTTAGATGGCGTCATGATTAATGTCATTGCTTATCCTGGCGATAAATATTTACATCCTAAGTGGGGAGCTCTTGGTGGCGCTGAACTGGATCATTTACAGAAGGTACGTCAGGAAATCGAAAAATATGGATTATACGCTGAGATTGACGCAAGAGGAACAGAACCTAACCATTTATCAGAGATTATCGAAGTAGCACATAAAATTGGGGCAGATGTGATTCGGACGTATTGCTGTCCAGGGAAATATGATAAAGAGTTACTAGATCAAGCGCCAAATAATATAAAAAAAGTTGTGCCACTTCTAAAAAAATATCGAATTAAACTTGCTGTTGAAAACCACGAGGAAGAAATAGCTGACGAAATTATTCAGATTGTCAATGAAGTAAACAGCTATTGGGTAGGCGCTCATTGTGATTTTGGAAATTCAATGATGGCATGGGAAGACCCGGTAGAAGCAGCAAGAAAGCTTGCTCCGTATACGTATACAACCCACTTTAAAGATCATATTATCATCGAAGCAAAAGATGGTTATAAAGTGTGCGGTGTTCCAGCAGGGCAAGGGAATATTGATTTAGATGAAATCTTTAAAATTATGGTGGAGCATTCTCCGTTAACAAGAATTAATATTGAAATGTGCTATCCATATGTAGCTCAGTTTAAAAGGGAAAAAGGTACTGGAGGTATATTTGAAGTAGGAGAAGGTGCGTTTAAAGTAGAGGATCCTCCATTTGATCGAAATGTTATCGAGCCAGAAAATTATTATTATCCTGCTGAAGAACATTTAGAAGAGCTGATTGAAAAACAAATTCAAGGTGCTGAACAATCGATTAAACATGCAATAGCGCTTAGAGATAAGTATTGTAGATAACGTCAATTTTTAATCTCATCACCAAAAATTAGGAATCATATTTGTTGAAACATATGCAATGTCTATAAGTTGATTGGAGTGGAGGCTGGGCGACTCCTTGGGGATCAGCGATAGAGGAACGAAGGCTAAAAGCATCACGTCCTGTGATAACGCCTTCGTGACCAACATCCTGTTGCTGACGCTGCGTTTGCACTACGCTTTCGCACAGAAAACATTTGTTGCCCCGGGACCCTGCAGCGAGCAGGCAGAGGAACGAAGGCTAAAACCATCACGTCCTGTGATAACGCCTTCGTGACCAACATCCTGTTGCCCCAAGCGGCTCATCGGACGCCCCCAGGAAGCTCTGCTCTGCGCGAAAGCGAAGCGTCAGCGGCAAATGTTTTATCTGTAGCGAAAGCGAAGCGTCAGCTACAAAGCGCCCAGCCGGAACGGCAATCAACCCAACATTATGGTAATGAGCTAATCTTCACTTGAAAATCACAATATTAGGAGGCAATGATGGCTCAGCTATTATTCGAACATATTTATAAAAAATATGATAATGATACAACAATCGTAAAAGATTTTAACCTAGAAGTGCAGGATGGAGAATTTATCGTTTTTGTAGGACCTTCAGGTTGTGGGAAATCGACGACATTACGTATGATTGCAGGTCTTGAAGAGATTACAGATGGAAACTTTTATATTGATGGACAACGGATGAATGATGTTGCACCTAAAGATCGAGATATCGCAATGGTCTTCCAAAATTACGCTCTTTATCCACATATGACGGTTTTCGAAAATATGGCATTCGGTTTAAAACTTAGAAAGTATAGCAAAAAAGAGATTGAAGAACGTGTAAAACATGCAGCGGAAATCCTTGGGCTTGAGGAATATTTGGAGAGAAAGCCAAAAGCTCTTTCAGGTGGACAACGTCAGCGTGTGGCATTAGGACGTGCGATTGTTCGAAATGCAAAAGTTTTTTTAATGGATGAGCCGTTGTCAAACTTAGATGCAAAGCTTCGTGTTCAAATGCGTGCTGAAATTTCAAAATTACACCACCAATTGCAAACAACAACGATCTATGTTACGCACGATCAAATCGAAGCGATGACGATGGCTTCACGTATTGTTGTGTTAAAGGACGGCATCATCCAACAAGTGGGTACACCTAAAGAAGTTTATGATAGACCAGCGAACGTATTTGTAGGAGGTTTTATTGGCTCTCCTGGAATGAATTTTTTCAAAGGTACATTAACGGAAAGTGCTTTTATTGTTGGAGATTGGAATCTTCAGGTGCCAGAAGAGAAGCTAGAGTGCTTTAGAAATAACGGGTATATGAATAAAGAAATCATCTTAGGTATACGACCAGAAGACTTCTCTGTTAGTCAAACATCTGAAGACTTACCACATCAAACGAAGGTAACAGTCCATATTGAAGTGGCAGAATTAATGGGTTCGGAAACATATCTCTATTCGAATCATGATGGTCAATCTTTCGTTGCACGTGTTGACTCCTCAACCGATGTGCAAAGCCAATCAAAGATGGACCTTATGTTGAATATGGAAAAAGCTCATTATTTTGATGCTCAAACTGAAAAAAGAATTATTTTATAGATCATCATTATTGAAGTAGATTACTATCATAAGATATCAAAAAAGAGATTTAGGTGATCTAAATCTCTTTTTGCTTTATCAAACACTACTTTATTACTTTTGCGCAAAATCAGGTATGGGTTACTCCTTGGACACGATTGAATGCATCAGTTTGCGAATGGGAATGGCAGAACGAACATAATCTTGTAAAGTAAATTCACTAATACCAATAGTTGCTGCCATCTCCTGTGAATTATCCTAACAATCAACTGTTTCGTTATTTTCTATAAATATTTGAATTTGACAACTATAAGATTCTGTATTAAAGAAGTCGTTATATAACTCTACTTCAATGAAGCTTCTTACTTTTAAATTATTCTCTTTTACAAATTTAATTATTTTATTTCTACGCTCCTCTTCATTTTCTTTACTATAAGCTATCGTTAAGTACTTTCCTTTTGGTAATGTTTTATATTTTGTTCAGCTTCTAAAGTAGCATCTCCTTGAAGTCTACTAAAAACATACATTGGTATTACAGTCGACTCTGCATTAACGTTGTAGAGGATCCCTCTTTCAAGTGACATTTTTCCGCCTTTATCTTGAATGCTCTTCTCTAAGTCTGAATAATATAGTAACTCCTGTAAACTTCCTACTTCTTTACATGGTGCTACAACTGCAGAACGCTGTTCAAAGAACTGAATAGATATGTCATCATTAATTAAAATATCTTTAGAAGTCTCTACCTTTATATTTAAACGATCAATGGTTTTGATGACTTCCTGCATTTTCTTTATTTGTTCTTCAGCTTCATATTTTTTTAATTGTAAAAATGCCAGTAATTCATCAGTATTACAGTTCTTAAAAATTTCTTGAAGTTCGGCGATGCTTGTTTTTAATTCTCTACAGCTTTTTATTATATCTATATGAATAAATTGATCTATAGAATAGTATCTATAGCCTGTTGTTTCATCAATATATTTTGGAATAAGAATCCCCATTTTATGATAATAGCGTAAAGCTTTTATTGTAATGTCCTTCATTTTCGAAACTTCCCCAATAGAAAATAAGTGTTGCACCATCATCACTTCCTTTATATTTTTTCTTACAGAATCGTTGACTCTCCTCTTAGGGGAGACCTTATGATCATAATAAGGTATTTATAAGAAATACTAAACAAATTTACTTATGTAACAGGGAGTTTTTAAATATGGATAAAGTAATATACAGAAGTCTAGTTAAAGAAGATTATGAAGCGGTTAAAGAATTGATTGGTGAAGCATTTGGTTTCAATGAATTTATTAAGGATAAGAAATTTTTAGATTCAGTATTAAACATCTATCTACACGGTTGTATTTTAGAAAGCTCATTTAGCAAAGTAGCAGAAAAAGACAATAAGGTTATTGGTATTATTTTGGGCGATGCGAAAAAGGACAAAAACCGTTTAAAAAAAGCGCATAATATTTTCAGTTTTGCCTATTCCATAATAAAAGTACTCTTAACTAATAAGAAAAATAAAAAATTTATGAAAGAGTATGGAAAGGTTCAAAAGGCATATAAAGAACTGATAAATGGAAAAGAATGGTATGTCAACACTAAACTGGACAAAAATTATAGGGGCTGTTGCTTGAATTCCACTGGTGTTAAATAGCCTAGTGTTCCGTGAATTCGAATGTT
>NZ_JBSSFD010000055.1:0-21595 GCF_054062295.1 Lysinibacillus sp. TE18511 | reverse complement strand
ACACCCGTTCCCATACCGAACACGGAAGTTAAGCTCTTTAGCGCCGATGGTAGTTGGGGGCTTCCCCCTGTGAGAGTAGGACGTCGCTAGGCAAATAAAACAGTCAGCTGTGTGCTGGCTGTTTTTTATTTTATGAATAATCAGAAGTTGTAATCGAAAAAAACATCCAACAATGAAAAATAGCAACTACAATCTTTTTAAAGGTTGTAGTTGCTATTTTTTTTATTGAGTATGTTTATGCTTGTTGCTGTACTCTATCCAGAAATCTGCGTTATTAATACCTACTTCTCGTGGGTCAAAAATCGGATCGAGCCCTGCCTTTTTTTGACGGTCGTAATCACGCAAAACTTTTAGAGCCGGTTTAGTTAATAAGACAATAGCAATAAAGTTCAAATAACTCATACTACCGAATCCAATATCTCCAAGCCCCCACATTAGACTAACAGATTGAACACTACCAACATACACGACAATTAAGAAGATAAATTTTAAAACTAATTTTAATACAGGGTAACGCAGTTTTTTATCTAAATAGACAATTGTAGTTTCTGCTATATAGTAGTAAGCCATTAAAGTAGTGAATGCAAAAAGGAATATGGCAATGGCCACGAAACCACTTCCAAAATCTTCGAATACAGTAGAGACAGCGGCCTGTGTATAAGCGGTACCTGCCACTACACCTGGAATGTTTTCAACTAGAGGTGTTGTGGCTCCAGGAGGAGTGACATTATACATACCTGTAATTAAAATCATTAACGCAGTTGCTGTACAGACGATAATCGTATCGATGTATATTGAAAAACCTTGTACTAACCCTTGTTTAGCTGGATGGGATACTTCAGCAGCTGCAGAACTGAATGTAGCTTCACCAGCTCCGGCTACATTTGAAAATACCGAACGTCTGACACCCCAAGCAATAGCAGTACCCACTATACCTCCAAATATTGCATTTGTCCCAAAGGCGCTTGTAAGAATTAATTTAATCATGCTAGGTATTTCACTTGCATTAGCACCTAAAATAATAAGTGTTAAAAGGACATAGGCCAGTGCCATAATAGGAACTACCTTATCTGCAACGCGTGCAATACGTTTAACACCGCCAAAAATTATCAATCCTAAAAGTACAACAATAATTATGCCAGTTATATATGGAGAAATATTAAATGCTGTATCAAATGACGTGGCAATTGTATTTGCTTGAATACCCGGTACTAGAACGCCATATGAAAGACAAATAACAAACGCTACAAAAATAGCAAAACCTTTAAGTTTTAAACCCTTTTCAATGTAATAAGGTGATCCACCACGGTATTGATCATCTGCTTTTTCTTTATACACTTGGGCTAAGGTAGATTCAATGAAGGCGCTTGCACCTCCTAGAAACGCCATAACCCCCATCCAAAATACGGCACCTGGTCCACCCGCTGCAATAGCAGTAGCAACCCCTGCGATATTACCGACCCCAACACGACCAGATAAGGCCATACAAAAAGCTTGGAAAGATGATATCCCTTCGTTAGATTCTTTTCGTTCACGCAATAATCGTAGCATCTCGGGAATATAACGGAATTGTACAGCTCTGGTCAGAACAGTAAAATACAAACCTACCCCTAATGCTAAATAAACGAGTGCATTTCCCCAAATGTAATCGACTAATGTATTTACGATTGCTTCCATAACATTTCCCCCTTGAACAACTAATTCTTTTTTTATTTTCATAAATGTCTTGCGTTCTGAGCATTTTCCCCAAGATTGTATGATTCCATTTCCTACTAAGAAGAATCCACATATCGTCTTACTACATAGCTGTCGTTAGGAATTACGCAAGCTTAAATTTATGAATTGAAGATAATAGTTGGAAAATACCCCCCCTTCAAAATTTCCCTCCCTTATCATTCTTAATGCATTTTTTGTGCCATAAAAAATGCTCTTCAGCAAAATCTGTACTTGATTGAACATTTCACTCTGGGAGCGCTTTCCTATGGCGTATAATAGCCCTATAAATAAAATAAAAATCCTTTTCTCTGTAGTGTGAGAAAAGGATTTTTAACTTCAGTTTGTAGTATTCAAATGTTATACACTTTTTTGTTTTGTCTAAAATACTGACAGTTTTAATTGGTAACATTTAGATATGACTCTATCCAGATTTTTTTCAATTGTTGGCGACCTGCTAAAACTTCTGGATGGAATTGAATATGTGCGTTTGCTCTTGTTGTCTCGACATCTTCAATAGCGCGTTGAATTTCTTGCTTTGTAGTGCCAGTGTCTAATTTATGGGCGATTGTAAGCGCAGCAACTTTGCCTTGAGCTAACGCAACTTTCGCTCCTTCAATACCTGTAATATTGCCCGCGACATGTAGCCCATCTAAGTTGGTTTCCATTTGCTCATTATGTAACGGGATGAACCCACCTAATTGTTCAATATAATGGAATGGACAACCAGCTAAAGAAGCAAGTTCTGCTAAGGGATATAATCCTCCTGCGATACAAACAAAATCTGCTTTGATGCGTTTTTCACTGCCAGGAACGATGGAGCCGTCAGTATTTACTGTTGCAATGACTACACCTTCTACTTGATCTTTGCCAACTATTTCAACGACTGCTTTTCGTAACATAATTGGAATATCCCACATTTTTACTCCGTTTTTTGGATAGAAGGTAATGCCTAATTTTTTCATAAATTCATTTTTCATAAACTTACTTCCGATTTTAACAAGGGGAGAGGGGGCCATATGAGATACATGTAGTAATGAATTCATAACCTCAATAGGGTTTCCGCTATCTTTTGTTAATAAGTTAACAGCGGGTAATGTGATTGCTGCTACTTGAACGCCTGCGATTTGTAATTCCATCGCAATGGCTGAGGACAGTACGTTAACGCCAATAATGACCCCACGTTTGCCAGGCTTTACACGATGTACATTTGTCATTACTTGTGCAGCTCCTACAGACATTACGCCAGGAAGTGTCCACCCTGGAATTGGGAATGGAGATTCAGCGGCACCTGTAGCTAACAGAAGCTGCCTTGTACGAAATACACCTTTATTTGTATGGACAATCCACTCTTGTTCAATTTTTTCTAAATCTGAAACGCTCGTTTGTAGTAAAAGTTCGACATTGAGGGCTTTTGCACGTTCAAATAAACGCTTGGATTCTACAATACCATTCCACCATTTCCCTGGACTTTCTTCATATAATTGTCCAAGTAAGCGTCCTCCTGGATATAAGTATTCATCAATAACAAGAACGGCTATATTTTTTTCTGCTAATGTAATAGCGGCAGAAAGCCCAGCAGGACCAGCGCCGATAATGACTACTTTATTTTCCATTATTTTTCCTCCAGTCACGCACTGTTGTAGGAAGAGTCGTACCACTTTTCACAACAATACCATCAGAGACAGGTGTTATACATGCGCGTTCTCCTTCTAAGCCGTTGACATTTACGCGACACTCAAAGCAATGGCCAATATTACAATAGATGCCACGTGGTAGACCTGATTCTTCATGGACACGTAAGGTGCGAATACCATTTGCAAGTAGGGCGGCTGCTAAAGATTCACCTTTGTATCCCTCATATTCTTGGTCATCAAAAGTGAAAGACACCTTTTCCATTGAAGGTAGTACCCCTAAAACAGGGTGGTTTATAATACGTTCAGTCATTATTTAACCTCTCCTAAGTCGGCAAATCGTACAGGACGAATTGGTGCCTGATATTTTAATGAAATTTCGCAGTCTGGTCGTGGGTGATGTTTATGTGCGATTTGATCGACCATTGTACGACAAGTGCGACCACCACAATAGCCCATACCTGCCCGCGTTCGTAGCTTAAGTTCACGAGCAGAGCAATTATTTGCGGATGCTACTTCTACGAGTTCATCATAGCTAACTTCTTCACAACGACATACAATCATAGATTTGTATTGCATAGTGACCCCCCTAATACGTAAAAATTTTATTTACATAATATTTACTGCAAAAACTATGCCAGAAAGTTTTTTGACATCCATAAATGGCTTGCTCGTGGTTTGCTGTATATCGAAAGAATAGTGTATAAAAATTTAGACATTAAGTTAAAAAAATTAGACATCAATGTTTAATTTTTTTAGTCGATTGTATAATGTTGCCCGAGTAATACCTAATTTTTGGGCGCAGATTTTTTTATTGCCATTTACTAACGCAAGCTGCTCTAAAATAATTTCACGTTCATAATGTTCGAGTTGATCGCTTAGCTGCGTCCCTTGTGGTAAATCCTTTCGTACGTCTAGTTTTTCACTTTTTGGAACGGCTGCTAAAATGTCTGCAGGTAAATCTTCTATATGAATTGCTCCTTCATCAGAAAAAACAACGAGGCGTTCTATAACATTACCTAATTCACGAACATTTCCTGGCCATTGATATTGCAAAAGAATATTTGCGATTTCAGGCGGAATTCCTTGAATTGGTCGATTGTATTTGATGGATTTCTCATATAAGAAGTAGTTACTAATCTCTAAAATATCAGTAGCTCGTTCTCGAAGTGGAGGTACTGTGAAATTTACGACATTTAAACGGTAATATAAATCTTCTCTAAATTTTCCTTCCTCTACCAATTGCTTTAAATCCCTATTTGTAGCAGCTACTAAGTTAAAATCGACATCCATTTCTTTTGTGCCGCCTACTGCATAAAAAGTTTTTTCCTGCAGCAATCGTAAAATCTTTACCTGCATATCTAACGGCATTTCTCCAATTTCGTCTAAAAATAGTGTGCCCCCTCGTGCAAGCTCTACTTTTCCTTTTTTTCCTTTTTGATGTGCTCCGGAAAAGGCACCTTTTTCATAACCAAAAATCTCACTTTCGAATAAGCCACTAGGAATGGCCCCGCAGTTGATGGCTACAAATGGTGCATCTGGTTTTTCGCGAATTGCGTGAACTGCGCGGGCGAAAAGCTCTTTGCCGACGCCACTTTCTCCATAGATTAAAATATTTGCCTCGGTTTTTGCGACCTTATTTACTTGTTCAAGCACCTTTTTTAGTGTAGGGCTATTACCACGAATAAGTGTAAATGGGTCGTAGGCTAAGCCATTTGTATTCATCTGTTTCTCTAAATTCAATAATTTTTCAGAAGTAATATGAAGTTCTTCGTTTAATTTTTTTACATGGGTAATGTCTGTTTCGGCTACGACTGCACCGATCGTTTTATCGTTTAACATAACAGGATTGGAGTTAATCATTACAACAAGGTCTTCACGCGGAAAATGCTGTTGTTGATAAACAGATTTTCTATGCTGCAATGTATGTAAAATTTCAAGTTGATCTTCCTTAAAGAAATCCGTGATTGGCTTTCCAATAATATTTTCCCCAGATACTGAAAAAATACTTTCCGCTCCTTTGGTCCAATAAATAACGTTTTGATGATGATCAATGACAGTACATGACTCATTAATCGTTTCTAAAATGGTGTTTAAGTAAGCATTTATACACTCTAATTCATAAGCGAGATCGTATAACAAGGATTCTTTCGATAAATATCCTATATATTGCTTAGTTTCGTCACGAATAAGTAAAAAATCATAATCCTCCAAATAATCAAGAGCTGTTTTGATTGGACAATCCATGCGCACAATTTGACAGGCTATATATTCGAAATCACTTTTTCTTTTGCCTCTCTTAACTGCGTAAGGCTTTTCATTTTCAATAACAAAATACTGTGTCGTGTCATCGTTAAGTTTAGTTCCAACATCCTCTACTGGGATGAAAATGAAATTTCGTTTTAACACTTTATTCATAATTAAATGGTATGAATGCAAAATAAGTTCCCCCTCATCACTCATTTGTCCAATTTTTTTGAATAATATAAATAATTTTGACACATAGTGGATAGTTTATCAAACAAATTTCGAATTGAGAGGTTGGCACGCTTTTTGCAAAATGTTAAGTACTTGCAAAAAAAGGGGGGAGAATATTGGGGAAATCTCATCATGATATCGTGATCGTTGGCGGAGGTATTATTGGCGGGGCAATTGCTTATTATTGTGCAAAGGCTGGTCTTGAAGTAACGGTACTAGAAAAAAATGAATTGGCGAGTGGAACTTCTTCTCGCTGCGATGGAAATATTTTAGCCATAGATAAGGATCCAGGCTTTGATAGCCAGATGTCATTAGTAAGCCAACAATTAGTACATGAGCTAGATCAAGAGTTAGAAATTAAATTTGAATATCGCAACCCTGGAAGTATTCTTGTTTGTGAAAGTGAATTAGAAATGGTAGCCGCTCAACAATGGGTGACTCGTCAGCAAGAAGCAGGATTGGATTTTAAAATGTTAGATAGAGCAGACTTGCGAAATGAATCAAAGTTCTTCGCAGATGATTTATATGGCGGCTTAGAGTGTAAAACAGATTCAACAGTAAATCCGTATATGCTGACATTTTCTATGTTCCATTCAGCAGAAAAAATGGGTGCAAAAATACGAAAACATATTGAAGTAAAAAACATAAAGAAACAGCCAGATGGCACGTTTTTAATCGAGACTAATGAAAGTATAATGACAGCCAATAAAGTGATTAATGCTTGTGGTATTTGGGCGCCGTTTGTTGGACAAATGCTTGGTGTTGAAGTACCTATCAAACCACGTAAAGGCCATATTATTGTTGCATCACGTCAGCAACCAGTAGGTCTAAGAAAGGTAATGGAATTCGGTTATTTAATTTCTAAATTTGGCGGAGAGCGTATAGTGGATGCGGATATTGAAAAATACGGAGTTGCTTTAGTATTTGAACCAACTGAAGCACAAAACTTTTTAATAGGAAGTAGTCGCCAATTTGTTGGCTTTGATACGAAAGTAAATCATGATGTCGTGAAAATGATTGCTAGACGTGCTGTGCGTTTCTATCCAAAAATTGCAGATATGTCGATTATCCGTACATATGCGGGGCTAAGACCATGGACAGAGGATCATTTACCCATTATTTGTGAAGTAGAGGAGGTACCAGGCTTCTACATAGCGGCAGGTCATGAAGGAGATGGGATTAGCCTAGCAGCAGTCACTGGAAAGCTTGTGCAAGAATTGCTACAACACAAAGATACATGTATTCCTACTGAGCCAGTAAGTATAAATAGATTTAAGAAAGGAGTGTTCCACAAATGAAATTTCAAAAGTTATTTACAACAATTGATACCCATACAGGTGGAAATCCGACACGTTCGCTCATTAGTGGCATGCCGAAGCTTGAAGGTAAAACGATGTCTGACAAAATGCTTTATATGCAAAAGCACTTTGACTGGATTCGAAAGTTTCTTATGAACGAGCCTCGAGGACATAGCGTTATGTCAGGTGTTATTATTACGGATCCTTGTCATCCAGAAGCTGATTTAGGCGTGATTTATATTGAAACTGGTGGTTATCTACCGATGTGCGGGCATGACACAATTGGCGTTTGTACAGCCCTTGTTGAATCGAACTTAATTGAGATTCAAACTCCGTATACCCATATTAAATTGGACACCCCAGCAGGTTTAATTGCTGTACAAATTAAAGTAGAAGATGGCGTGGCTAAGGAAGTAACGTTTAAAAACGTACCTTCTTTTCTATTAAAGACAGTTGAAATTGAAGACCCTGAATTCGGTGTTGTTGAATGTGAAATTGCGTATGGAGGTAATTTTTACGGCATTGTAGATGCTAGAAAAATAGATTTAGATTTATCAGTAGAAAACGCGACGAATATTATTAATACAGGTATTCGTCTTCGTAATGCTGTGAATGCCAAGGAAAAGATTGTACATCCTGAGTTTTCGTTTATACATGGGTTAACTCATATCGAGTTTTATACGAATCCAGTAAATGAATTAGCGGATTTAAAGAATACAGTCGTTGTACCGCCAGGTGGAATTGATCGTTCGCCATGTGGTACAGGTACTTCAGCTAAAATTGCGACACTTTACAAGAAAAATGAACTGGCTATGAACGAACCATTCGTTTACGAAAGTATTGTAGGTACATTGTTTAAAGCACGAGTACTAGAAGAAGTAGTTGTTGGTGATTTAACGGCTGTTATCCCAGAAGTAACAGGATCTGCATGGGTAATGGGGATGCATCGATTCTTTTACAATGAACAGGACCCGTTAAAAGAAGGTTATTTGATGATTCCACCAATGGATCACTAAAGGAGGATTAATATGAACTATCATAAATCTTTTCAAACGATTGATACACAGGTAGTTGGAGAAGCCTTTCGTATAGTGGTGCAATCGCCTATCGTAATTTCTCAGGAAAATATTGTGGAAGCGGCCAATGCATTAAATACACAATTTGAAAATACAAAACAAATTCTATTAAATGAACCACGTGGGCATCGCGGTATGAACGGATGTATTATCTTACCATCAGCCGTTGCATCATTCCGATTATTATTTTTTCAGCACGCTGCTTCTACAGATTTTAAATATGAGGCGCTCGTAGCAACAACGACAGCATTAATAGAGCTCGGAACAATTGAAGTGTCAGAGAATGACATTTACACAATTGAAACAGTAAAAGGTATTTATGAAGTAAATGTACAACTTTCAGAGAAAAAGGATGCAGTACTGTCAGTTCATATGATAGTGAAGCCAGCGCTTGTAGAAGATGAATTCGTAGTGGTAGATGGTGAGCGACGTTATATTGTTTTAGAAAAGCCCCAACAATTAAAGGCACTTGTACTAGATGAACTAGCAGATATTAGTACTTGGGGAGTAAACGCGAGTACAAAATATAGTGCTGCTGATGGTGTCATTGTGTATGAAAAAGTAGGTAGCGAAGTGCGTTCAGTAACATTTGAACGTGATGGCTATATTCTTCGCTCGCCAAGTGTAGATAGTACCCTTGCATTAATAGCAGTCTTAGGCGATGGAGCTGTGCGAAAAAACAACAGTATTTTTTACAGCTGTATTGAAATAGCAGGCAAACATGAGGTTGGCTACGAACTTGCATTAACAGGATATATCACAGGAATCCATCAATTTGTAGTAGACAGGGAAGATCCGCTACAACAAGGATTTGTCATTGTGTAAAAATAATCTATCTTACTAAGGAGGAAAGAAGTATGAAAAAATTAGAAGGTGTATTTCCAGTATTAGTAACACCTATGTTGAACCAAACAGACATCGATTGGGATGGTTTCCGTCAAAATATAGAGAGTTTTATTGAAGCAGGCGTAACAGGTATTGCCATTAACGGTAGTACAGGCGAATTCGTAAGTTTATCTAAAGAAGAGCGCATCAAAGCTGTAGAAGTAGCAGTTGATCAAATTAAAGGTCGTATTACATTAATTGTTGGTACGGCTGCTGAAACAACAGCGGAGGCAATCAAATATACGCAACAGGCTGAACAAGCAGGAGCAGATGCAGCTTTGCTCATTAACTCCTATTATGCACATCCGAAAGATGAAGAAATCTATTTACATTTTAAATCAGTTGCAGAATCAGTAAGCTTCCCAATCATGATTTAC
Organism: Lysinibacillus sp. TE18511; assembly: GCF_054062295.1. Classification (NCBI taxonomy): domain Bacteria; kingdom Bacillati; phylum Bacillota; class Bacilli; order Caryophanales; family Bacillaceae; genus Lysinibacillus; species Lysinibacillus sp. TE18511. Next base: position 12,134 of record NZ_JBSSFD010000055.1, on the reverse strand, counting down.
AATAATCCATTCACTTCTGGTGTGGATATTGGCATAGAAACAATACTAAAAGTAGGCCGAGATGTACCAAACATTACACATATTAAAGAATCCAGCGGTAGCATCGGCAAAGCGCGTGATATTGTACGTCAAGGACAAGACGACATTAAAGTATTCTGTGGTTCAGAAGATTTAGCAATTGAATCATTCCTTGTAGGTGCTGTAGGTTGGATCTCAGTATCAGGAAACATCGTACCTGAACTTGTAACGGAATTGTATAACAATGTGCAAGATGGGAATCTAGATGAAGCGTGGGCTATTTACGATCGTTTATTACCATTATGCGCATTTTTAGAAGGGTCAGGTAAATACGTACAAATTGCAAAACGTGCAATGGAATTAAAAGGATTGGCCGGAGGACCTTGCCGTTTGCCGCGTCTCCCATTAACAGAGGAAGAAGATACACAATTAAAAACGATCATGGCTGACTTAGATGTACTGATTGCTGAACATAAATAAATTTTTTGAGAAAAGGAGTGTCAAATATGGAGGCAGTATTAACACTGAAACCGATGGTAAAAGAATTTTTACAATCGACAGTTGGTTTATATATTAATGGTGAGTATGTGCAATCTCAATCGGGTAAAACATTTGAAGTACTAAATCCAGCTAACGAAGAGATCATTGCAACAGTAAGCGAGGCACAGGCTGAAGATATCAACATAGCCGTGCAAGCTGCACAAAAAGCGTTTGATAATGAATGGTCTATCATGGATGCAGCAGAACGCTCACGTATTATTTATAAATTTGCAGATTTACTAGAGGAGCATCGGGAAGAACTAGCACAGCTCGAATCATTAGATAATGGTAAGCCATACAAAACAGCTTTAGCTGATGATGTGGACGGTACTGTACAACATTTCCGTTACTATGCAGGCTGGGCAACAAAAATTACAGGACAAACGGTGCAAGTATCAAAGGATTACTTAAACTACATTGTCCATGAGCCAGTTGGGGTTGTGGGGCAAATCATTCCGTGGAATTTCCCGCTTGCGATGGCTGCATGGAAATTAGGGTCGGCATTGGCAGTAGGCTGTACGGTTGTTATTAAACCGGCAGCGGAAACGCCATTATCGTTATTGTACGTAGGTCAATTATTGAAACAAGCTGGTTTCCCGGATGGTGTTGTAAACATCGTACCAGGCACAGGTGAAGCGGGTGAAGCGGTTGTTACACATAAAGGTGTCGCCAAAGTGGCATTCACAGGATCAACAAAAACAGGAATTCATGTTATGAAAAAAGCGGCGGACGATGTGAAAAGTGTCACATTGGAGCTTGGTGGTAAATCTCCAGCGATTGTATTACAAGATGCAGATGTAGAAGAAGCAATAGAAGGTACATTCGCTGGGACGATGTACAATCACGGACAAAATTGTAGTGCATGTACAAGGGTATTTGTGCATAGCAGCTTATACGATCAGTTTGTTGAGCGACTTGCAGAAAAAGCAAAGGCATTAAAGCTAGGACCTGGGCTAGATCCAGAAACAGATATGGGTCCACTTGTTTCACAAAAACAACTGAATACAGTACTTGGTTTCATTGAAAAAGGAAAAGAAGAAGGTGCACGTCTAGTGGCAGGTGGAGAACGTGAATTTAACAAAGGTTATTTCGTGCAACCAACTGTATTTGCTGATGTAAAGGATGATATGACAATTGCTCGTGAAGAAATTTTCGGACCTGTTATGTCCATCTTCTCATTTGACACAGTAGAAGAAGTGATTGCCCGCGCCAATGATAGTAAGTATGGACTTGCGGCTAGCATTTGGACTGAAAATGTGAAAAAAGCACATTATATGGCTAGTAAGCTACAAGCAGGGACAGTATGGATTAATGATTTTGGTTTAGAATGGGAAACGATGCCATTTGGAGGTTACAAGCAATCAGGTGTCGGTCGTGAAATGGGCGGCGAATATGGCTTGTCCAACTATACGGAAGTTAAAAGTGTCTTCGTAAATATGAAGCAAAACTAAGCCCATCTCTTTCATATAGGCTCATGATCAAAAGTGGGGAGGATAATTGTTAAACATATGTCATGTCTTGCAGTTAATGGGCGTGGAAGCTAGGAGATTCTTTAGGGATAAGCGTTACAGATGAGCCCCCAGAGGTAGAAGCACAAAAACTTAAAAGCATCACGTTCTGTAATAACGCCTCAGCGACCAACATTTTTTTGCCTCAAGTCGCTCATCGGACGCCCCAAGGAAAGGCCTACAGTCGGAACGGAAATCACCCCACATTATGGTGATGAGCCTTCATACATTTAAAAAGGAGCTACTTAACTGAGAGTAGCCCCTTTTAAAATTGAATCACTTTACGTCTTGTAGATGACGGAATGTTCATTTCTTCACGATATTTTGCTATTGTACGACGTGATATTTCGATACCAAGTATAGTGTTGAAATGCTCGGCAATTTTTTGATCTGAGAAAGGCTTCTTTTTATTTTCAGTTTTGATATAGTCTACTAAAAGCGATTTTACCTTTACTTGTGAAACACTGTTACCATTTGTTGTTTGTAATTTAGAAGTAAATAAATCTCGAAGTTCAAATGTCCCATAAGCCGTTTGTACATATTTATTCGTTGTGACTCGGCTAACTGTTGATTCATGTACTTCAATTTGTTCAGCAATTTCACGCAATGTAAGAGGCTCTATAGCATCAAACCCATGTAGAAAAAAGGCTTTTTGCTTCTCAATAAGTGCCCTCATGATTTTGATAATTGTATTTCGGCGCTGCTCAACACTGTTAACTAGCCATTGATAGTCTGATAAATACTTTTTAAAATAACTCTTTTCAGAGGAATTGGCAGTAATGTATGGTGCATAGTCCGCGTGTATATTGATTTTTGGTAAATAATAATCATTTAATGAAAAAGTGATGGTGCCATCAACATAATCAACAATAATATCTGGTGTATTATGATGTACAGCTTCCTGATGAAACAATGAGCTAAGCTTAGGCTGTAAAGTTTGGATGAATTGATAAATTTCTTGTAATTTACAAAGTGATATATTTAACTCGTTGGCAATTTTCTTCCATTCTTTATTTGCAAGTTCGTCAAGATATGAGAAAATTACTGTTTCTGCATGAGCTGGGCTACTTTCACGATACATTGTTTGTAATAGCAGGCATTCTTTCAAATTACGTGCACCAATACCAAGTGGTCCAATGGCTTGTAATAAGTGAATGCCCTTTTCGATTTCATCATCTTTAAAAGTCGGCGTAATTGGTTGCTCATAGTAGCCGTTGTCATCTAAATGATAAATAATATGTTTAAGTAGTTTAATGTCTTGATCTTCATGAAAAGCTAACTTAATTTCCTCAAATAAATCATCACGAATATTTTTTTCATATTTAGTTACATGTTCTAAGATATTTGTGTGACGTCTAACACCTTGTGAAAAATGTGCACGTTCTTGAAATGTCGGTTCACTTAATTCTATTAATGGATTAACGAGCTCTTGTTCACGAATATACTGTTCTAATTCTTGTGTAGAATATTGTAGTAACTCGATGGCTTGGCGAAGTTGTACAGTCATAACTAAATTCAAATCTTGAGTTTGTTTAATAGAAAGATGCATATTAAAACCTCGATTCTCTATTTTAACTTTTTTCAGCAAATAGTTTTGTAGCGAAAGTGAAACGTCAGCTACAAAAGTCTCCCACCTTATAGCTAGTGAGATGAATGCAGGTTAAAGTTATTTCTCAGCGGGTATCCAAACATCCGCTGAAAGAAGTTAATGCCTTTGGACGCAATTATACCTCGGCATAATTGCGTCCTTAAATCCATTGAAAATGATGTTATTGCGTGTAGTGACAAAAATTTTTGACATTAGTAACTAAAGTAAAAAAGAGCTTTAGTAAAGGGTATTTAAAATGTGTCTAAAAAATGAACATCATATATGATATGTGTATAAATAATGTAAAAAATGAAAGCCCTTCACCCAAAAATGTACTTGATAGCACTTCGCTGCGGAAAAAGGCTTTCCGCTGAATCAAATGAAAAGACTACTTTATAAAATTATAAGCTCTTTTGGTGAGTTTGTAATAACTTCAACACCGTTTTTTGTAACGATGACATCATCTTCAATACGCACTCCACCAATCTTAGGAATGTAAATACCTGGCTCAACAGTAAGCACCATATTTTCTTCTAGAATGTCTTCACATACTGTAGACATAAAAATATTTTCATGAATATCTAAGCCGATACCGTGCCCCGAACCGTGTCCGTAATTTTTTTCATAGCCTTTAGCTTTAATGAAATCTCGTGAATAGCTGTCTGCTTCTTTTCCAGTAATACCAGCCTTCATATTAGATAGAGCTTTTTGTAATGAGTCATAAACGATTTGGTATACTTCCTTTAGTTTTTCAGGTGGTTCGCCAACTGCAATTGTTCTTGTCATATCTGAACGATAGCCTTGATAATAGGCACCAAAATCAAGTGTCAGCATATCGCCTTTTTCAATTTTTTTATCGGATGCAACACCATGAGGAAGTGCTGAACGATGACCAGAAGCAATAATTATATCGAATGCAGCTCCAGTAGCACCGTTTTTACGCATATGAAACTCTAACTCATTTGCGATATCAATTTCTGACACTCCAGGTTTGATAAATGTCAAAATATACTTAAAGGCTTCATCCGAAACCCATGCTGCTTTCTTAATCAATTCAATTTCCTCTGTTGTTTTTATCATACGTAAATTTTCAACAATATTAGATAGCGGCTTTAATGTTGCTGTTAATTTACTAGACATTAATTGATATGCCTCGTAAGTAACATGTTGTTGCTCAAAACCAACCGTTTGAATAGATTCTGTGTCCAAAATTTCTTGGATTGTTTTATATAAATGGCTGCGATCGATTTCACGAACATCAAATTCTTTACTTTGGTTTGTTGCTTGCTGTGTGTAACGGAAATCTACAAGTAAAAGTGCTTGAGTTTGTGTAATTACTACTGTGCCTGCACTGCCTGTAAATCCTGTTAAATAACGACGGTTTTGATGACTCGTTATGATGAACACATCCGATTGTTGTGCTCGTAATGCGGTACGTAATTGTTCTAGTTGAGACATGTTATATTTCCCCCTTTATTGAATTACTGCAATATTTGTGCCACATTTTAAGCGTAATTATAGTGTAGGCATGAATATTGCATATATGTTTGTTGTGCGGTGTCTATCGTGCAATAAAATTAAAGGGGATATGACAATGACTAAAAAGACAAAATGGTTAGTCGTGTTATTAGGGGTGGTGCTAGTTGTACTAGTTGGCTGCTACGGTAAGGAGGATAATTCTTCTGCTAGCCCAACTGGTGGCAATAGTACTGACAAAGAGTCTACAACTGACGGCGACAAAGCTGTTGGACAGGAATTGCATTTAGTAGCGGGAGGGGATTTAGCAACAATGAGTTCATTAGGGAGTGTAGATGCACTTGCAGTTACTGCAATGAACTCTGTATTTGAGGGGTTATACCGTATCGGACCAGAAAATACACCAGTGCCAGGGATGGCAGAGTCATATGAAACTTCAGAGGATGGTACTGTTTATACATTTAAATTACGCCAAGATGCCGTTTGGAGCAATGGTACACCTGTTACAGCACATGACTTTGAATACGCTTGGAAAAGAGCTATCAATCCTGAAACGCAAGCAATTTATTCTTATTTAATGCTAGATATAAAAAATGCAGCGAGTGTTCAAAAAGAGGGCGATCCTCTATATGGTAAGGTAGATGAAATTGGCGTTAAAGCGCTAAACGATTACACATTAGAAGTTCAACTAAATGCGCCACTTCCATATTTCCTAAGCTTAACAACGTATGCACCGTTCTTTCCTTTAAACAAAGAATTCACAGAAGCACAAGGCGATCAATATGCGTTAGAAGCAGCAAATATGATTTATAATGGTCCGTTCGTAATGGAATCATGGCAGCATGGTCAAGGGTGGACATTCGTAAAAAATGAAAACTATTGGGATAAAGACAGTGTGAAGCTTACAAAAATCACACAAAAAATCGTGAAAGATACGGCAACAGCTGTCAACCTATATGAAGCAGGAGAAATCGACACTGCTGAGCTTTCGAGTGAGTATGTTGCTCAATACAAAGATAGCCCAGAGTTTTCAACATTTTTAAAACCGAATACGTATTTTATCCGAATGAACCATGAAAATAAATTCCTATCAAACAAGAACATTCGAAAAGCTATCGATATGGCTTGGGATAAACAAGGCTTTGCAGATGTGATTTTACAGGATGGCTCTATTCCAGCATATTTTTTAGTACCACTTGGATTATCAACAGATGAAAAAGGTGTTGATTTCCGGGAAGGGAACGGTGATATGAATAAAACAAATGTTGAATTGGCGAAGGAAGCATGGGCTACTGGTTTAAAGGAGCTTGGGGTAGACCAAGTAAAACTTGAGTTTTTAACTTACGACCGTGCAGAGTCTAAAAAAGCTGCAGAATTTATTAAAAATCAATTAGAAACAAATCTTAAAGGCCTAGAGCTAACAATCAACATGCAACCTAATAAGCAAAAGCTAGCATTAGAAGGGGCTGTTGACTATGATTTAGACTATGGTGGTTGGGGCCCTGACTATCAAGATCCTATGACATATATTGAATTATTTGAATCCACGGCTTACTACAACCAATCTCACTATAAAAATGAAGAGGTTGATGCATTAATTAAAAAAGCTAAAACAACTTCTGATGTTTCCGAACGTTGGAAATTAATGCAACAAGCTGAAAAGATTATGTTGGATGATGTTGCATTTGCACCAACATTCCAAAAAGGTATAAGTCGTTTGAAGAAGCCATATGTAAAAAACTTATATGAACATCCGTTTTCAGCGGACATTAGCTATAAATGGGTTGAAATTGTAAAGTAAAAAAAGATGCTGCCTACTTAGAGAGGCAGCATCCTTTTTATGTTGTTGAAAAACTATTGTGGCAATAAAATTATGGTGTCATAGTATGGTTCTTCGGCAAAATGAGGGGTTGATTTCCGTTCCGACTGAGCGCTTTCCTGGGGGCGTCCGATGAGCCGCTTCACTCGCGTTGCTCGCTCCAGGGTCTCGGGGCAACAGGATGTTGGTCACGAAGGCGTTATCACAGGACGTGATGGTTTTAGCCTTCGTTCCTCTATCGCTGATCCCCAAGGAGTCGCTCAGTCTCCACTCCAATCAACCACTTCGCTTAGCATGTATCTTTGAGCATGTCACTCTAATTTATAGTAGTAAAACAAAACTTCAGTAATAATGTTTATCTGTGTGAAAGTAACAACAAATGTACAATTGCGTAACTGTTAATAAGTCTTTTCTGTTGAGCATGGTGGCTAGCCATAGTGTTCATTTTTGATAAAAGTTCTAAGCTATCGCTGATTGGAGTGGAAGGCTGCTTGAGTGATCATATCGCTTCGCTTTCGTCACAGAGCAATGAAAGCTCGACGCTCGCCCCTGCGCGACAGCGACAAATGTTTATCTGTGCGAAAGCGAAGCGTCAGCGACAAAGCGAGTAGCCTGGAACGGAAATCAACCACACGTTATGGTGAAATAAGCCTCTTATAAATAGAAAACAACAGATAAAATAGTTGTCATTATACAGCCAATCAATCCTGCTAGTAGCAGTGGATAGGTAAAGGTATAGGATGGTGCTTGTACGAATTCCAAGTCACCATCTAACTCATAGGCGTAGGTGCCGTTTTTAGTGACGCGAGCAAAAAAACGTTTAAAGCTATAAGCGATCCCATTAAAAAGCCCGCCTTGCACAACAAACAATAGTGCTCCAACGATTGTAAAAGTAAGTGAAGCAAGGAAAGTGTGATTAATGATAGTCAGCATTGTCATCGATTGCTTTAAGAGCAATGTATAGAGAAGGGAACATAGCAAAATGCAGCCAGTAAATAATAAAGTTGTTTTTAATTTCATTGCAGTATGCTCTCGCTGATTGCTTGATGGTATTGGGTAATTTCTTCTTCTGTCAGCATGACAAAATGGCCTGGACGTACTTCTGTAAAGCTTTCACTTTCTCTATTAGTAGCGTTATATTCAACCTCATTAAAAATAATACGTTCACGTTCACGTTCACGTTCACGTTCTAATTTTGGATCAGGCAATGGTATAGCAGATAATAGTGCCTTTGTATAAGGGTGAATAGGGTGATCATAGAGCTCTTGGCTTTCTGCAAGCTCGACAATTTTCCCGCGATGCATGACGCCGATACGATTACTAATATATTTCACCATCGATAAATCATGTGCAATGAATAGATATGTCAGTCCACGTTCCTTTTGTAGCTTTTTCAATAAATTAACGATTTGTGCTTGGATCGATACGTCTAATGCGGAAATTGGTTCATCAGCAATGATCAGTTCGGGCTCTACAGCAAGGGCGCGTGCGATACCAATGCGTTGACGTTGCCCGCCGCTAAGCTCATGAGGATAGCGATTAGCATATTCTTTCGTTAAACCTACTATATTTAATAACTCATAAATCTTTGTCTTCCATTCGCTTTTTGGTACACCATGAATAGCAAGGCCTTCCGCAATAATGTCAGCAATTTTCATACGTGGATTTAAGGAAGAATAAGGGTCTTGGAAAATCATTTGCACCTTGCGATTAAAGGCTAACTTTTCTTGCCTCGTCTTTGCTTCATTAATATTCCTACCGTCGATGTGAATATCGCCGGCTGTTATTAAATTGAGTCCAATAATCGAGCGGCCTGTCGTGGACTTGCCACAGCCAGATTCTCCAACTAAACCGAAGATTTCTCCTTTATAAATATCAAAAGTAATGCCGTCTACAGCTTTGTTGATAGTGTTTTTATCTAATTTAAAATGCTGTTTTACTCCATTTAATGATAAAAACGGGTTGGTTGTATCAAATACAGGAGCTTTTTCACGTTCATTGCATTCAGCTTGGGCTAACTGTTGATGAATCGGTATCATTTTAGGAGCTTGCTCATGCAATAACCAAGTTGCGGCATAGTGTGTGTCACTGACCTTAAACATGGGTGGTTCCTCTAAAAAATCGATTTTAAGTGCCTGCTTATTACGAGCAGCGAAGGCATCACCATTCGGCGGATGCAGTAAGTTTGGTGGTGTTCCTGGAATAGCGTACAGTGTGTCGGTTTCAATATCTGGGTTTGGCATTGCAGCAAGCAGACCTTGTGTATATGGATGCTGACAATGGTAAAAAATTTCATCGACTAAGCCAATTTCAATAATTTTTCCGGCATACATCACGGCAACACGATCAGCCATCTTTGCTACAACACCCAAATCATGTGTAATAAATATAATTGAAAGATTCATCTTTTTTTGAATGTTTTTTAGCAATTCTAGAATTTGTGCTTGAATCGAAACGTCTAGAGCTGTGGTAGGTTCATCAGCAATAATAATACGAGGCTCGCAAGCAAGTGCCATCGCGATAACGATACGTTGACGCATTCCTCCAGAAAACTGGTGAGGATATTGCTTATAGCGTTTATCCGCTTCATTAATGCCAACAAGCTTTAATAGTTCAATCACACGTTCTGTTATTTGATTACCACGTAATGCTGTATGTTTTTTGATGCTCTCTGCAATTTGACTACCGATTGTCATCGTGGGGTTTAATGCAGTCATGGGATCCTGGAAGATCATTGAGATTTCAGCTCCGCGGATTGCACGTATTTCCTGCTCTTTGCACGTTAAAATATCTTTCCCGTTATATAAAATTTGACCATGTTTCAGCATTGTTGTTTCGACAGGGTTTAGTCGTAATAGGCTTTTAGATGTAACTGACTTCCCAGAGCCTGACTCGCCAACGATTGCTAGTGTTTCACCTTCAAATAAGTCGAAGGATACATTACGAACAGCCTGCACCTCACCATTATACGTATTAAATGAAACACTTAAATTTTTAACTTCTACTATTTTTTTCAATGCGCATCCCCCCTTATTTACGTGTTTTTGGATCGAATGCATCACGCAGTCCATCACCGAGTAGATTAAAGCTAATCATAATTAAACTAATGACAATGGATGAAAAAATCATGCCATGTGGATAAATACGTAGTAATTTATAAGAGTCATTAACAATCGTTCCTAAGGAAGCAGTTGGTGGCTGTAGTCCTAGGCCGATAAAACTCAGTAATGCTTCAGTAAAGATGGCTCCAGGAATGGTAAAAGTAGTAGCTACAATAATTGGACCTAGCGTATTAGGAATTAAATGTTTCCAAATTAAGCGTTGGTTACTAGCACCGAGCGTTCTAGAAGCAAGAACAAACTCATATGATTTTAGCTTTAATATTTGTGCTCGTACGATACGTGCCATACTAATCCACCCAACGATAACCATCGCAATAGTAATAGAAATGATTCCTGGTTTTAAAATAAGAATAAGAAGAATATTAACAATTAGCCCAGGAATACCAACTAACACTTCAATAATACGTTGCATAATATGATCAGTGCGACCACCATAAAATGCTGAAACAGCCCCGTAAGCAACGCCTATAATTAAATCAATTGTTGCCGCTAAAAAAGCAATATAAAGAGATATACGTGTGCCTTGCCAAATACGTGTCCATAAATCCCGACCTAATTCATCTGTACCGAACCAAAAATATTCACTTATACCTTTAGCTTTATATTGGTCAACACCACGACTATCAACACCGTTCAAGCCTAAGAATGAAATATTCTCAAGAACAGGGACTTTTGGTGGTAAATTTGTCCGCGCAATATTTTGTTCATCGTAGCCATGACTATTCATAAATGGACCGAAAATGGCTAGTAAAATAACTAAAATAATAATACATAAGCCAACGATGGCTGCTTTATTTTTGCGTAAACCAAGCCATGCATCTTGCCAAAATGATTGTTCAGGACGATACGTAAAATCATCGATAAATTCATGTTGAGAGGTAGGCTCAAATAAATCAGGGGGATATTTTTTTAGCGTTGCATCCTCAGTTATTTTTGTTGTCATCAATTACTCGCCTCCTGTGACACGAATTCGAGGGTCAATGAATCCGTATAAAATATCAATAATTAAGATAACGCTTACAAATAGAACAGCATAAAAGATTGTTGTTCCCATAATAAGTTGATAATCATTCGTAATAATGGAATTAACAAATTGTTCTCCTAAGCCAGGGATACTAAAAATTTTTTCAATAACTAGTGAGCCAGTAATCGTATTAACAGTTAATGGTCCGATAATTGTAATGATTGGGATTAGTGCATTTCGAATACCATGCTTTGTAATGATATAGGGATTCGATAGTCCTTTTGATTTTGCGGTTAAAATATATTCTTGATTGAGTACTTCCAACATTTCAATCCGGGTAAAGCGGGCAATTGTTGCAACAACACCTACGGCTAAAGCGATTGTTGGTAAGATTGAGTATTCAAAACCGTTCCAAAAGGCGATTGGTAGCCAGCCTAGTTTGACACCAATCCAATATTGTAAAAAACCTGCGAATACAAAGGATGGAATGGAGATACCGAGCACAGCTAAAACAGTAGCCCCATAATCTATAATGGTGTTGTGCCTTAGCGCCGCTATTATACCTAGCAGTAAGCCTATTAAAGTACCGACAGTTACGGCTTGAAATCCTAGAATGGCAGAGGCACCGATACGTTCTTGAATTATTTTTGTAACTGGACGATTATCAAAAACAAATGAAACACCTAAATCCCCTTGTACAAAATTTGCTAAGTAAATACCGAATTGAATAGGTACCGGTTTATCTAGACCGTATTTTTTGTAAAGTAGTTCTTTTTGGGCTTCAGGTAAGCGTTCATCGTTAAATGGGGAACCGGGTAGTGCCTTCATAAGCAAAAAAGAAAGCAAAATGATAATAAATAACGTAATAATCATGTAGCCGATTCGAGTAAAGATGTACCGAATCATTGAAACGACCTCCTTATGAAATAGTTTGTTGAATCTATTTAATTTATTTGCAATATCGATGCCAAAAGATGGAGAATTACTAAAGAATTGGATCATAACATAACGTGTGGTTGATTTCCGTTCCGACTGGGCGCTTTGTTGCTGTCGCTTCGCTTTCGCACAGATAAAACATTTGCCGCTGACGCTTCGCTTT
>NZ_JBSSFD010000054.1:0-25450 GCF_054062295.1 Lysinibacillus sp. TE18511 | reverse complement strand
TCATATCGTTTGAAGAACCACCTAGCTCCAGAAGGTGAGTAATTTTATACACAATTAAGTGAGCGTTTTTGTACATAGATTAGTTGACATTTGTAGACGCCTCCCCTACTATGCTTTCAAACTCTAATATTTCACCTTTAGCCTTTGTTTTTTCCAGCACCTCTAAATATTCTTCTTTTCGATTGATGAGTCGTTCCTGCTGCAATTTTTGGTATGAATTAAGAAAATCATAACTAGCTGCTTTTTCCATTAACTCACCTCATAAAGTATGTTTTATTTTCACTATTATAATGTTGGTATTTTTTTCTGACAATTATATTTTTAATTTTTGATTATTACGTACCAATTGCATGAAGGCTAAAAGGTATATATTATTAGCTCAACATTCATATATATCTAAACTTCTTAGACATATTCCCTATGTAGGATAAAAAGAAGTTTCTCTTAGTAAACGTGAGTTAGAGGTTATTGTGAAGGTTGCTAATGGAGACAGTACGAAGGAAATTGCACTTTGATTAAATGGCTTAAAGTGACGTATGAAAGCTTAAAATATTTTGTTTATCATATACGACCGCGGCAACTTCTCCATTTACATATACATCATTTCCGTGTAAAAACCACTTGGCCATGCCACCAGAGCTAATAGCATCGGTCATTTTTAAAAGCTGCCCTAATGTGACAAACTCTACATCAATTTTTGGATGATATTTATGCAAAGTTTTATACATGCTGTAGCCGGCAAGACAGCGCTAAAATGCTGTCAAACCAACGATGTATAAAATACTGTATACACAATAAATTGTTTTGTAATAGAAAAGGAAGTAATACCAAGGGTTTACCCTTTGTCGTTACTGCCTAATTCAGTTGTTATGTAAAGTCAAAATGTATGGGCATGAATCAAACTTTTTTAAACTTTTTTTAAAAAGAGGTTGTCAAATCGAATCAAACTTTTTCTTTATAGAGTGTTAGTGCTAACAAAACAAAATCAACTATATAACTGGAGGAATTTAATTATGGCAAGTAAATATTCACGTTATGAGTACAATAAGACTACTTCTATTTCTCGTGGAAATATTGGCGACATGATTCGAGCTCAAGAGGCATTCATCGATTTTTGGAACGGTAAGGTTTCATCAGCAGGAACAAAAACTAAATTAGCTGGAATTGCTTCTTCTATTTTAGAAAAAGTTTTAATAAGACAGTTTATTCAGCTATTCCAGCTCTTCTTGTAACTGCATTAGCAGATGCGAATGAATGGGAGAAAAATGAAGTCCTAGCAGTAGCAAAAAAAGGACTGGAACAACTAAATAAGCTATCACTAATTTTCGTTGAGAACAAAACTTATGTTTCTATTGAATTTAGCGTTAACTATTTGGCATTCAAAAACCTTGCGACAGGGAACACTGACTTCACTATTATTCAAGGTAATATTATTCCTAAAAAAATTATTACAGACAGTGGCGGTACAATTCCTATGTAAAAAAGAAAAGCACCCTTTAGTGGGTGCTTTTTACTATTTCAAGGAATTTTTCGAATGCCTGTTTATTTTGTATTTCATAAGTTTTGTTATTAAAGTTTACTAGTCCGTTTTCATTGATATCAATATTATGCAAAGCGTTGTTGTGATAAATAATCATAGCGAATCGGAATTCTGTGTAATCTGTGTAATAAAATTTAGAGCTAGTTCGTTTTATTTCTAGTTTTTTTAGTGAATTTATGAAAGTTGGAAATACAGTACTATCTTTTTTGATAGTTTTAACGTTGAGCTCTGTATCTATGAAACGAATATCATGGGTTTCCTCTGCTAAAGAATCAGAATCTGTATCGAAAAAATCTTGTACAAGATTTTTTGTTTTGTATTCATTAAAAAAATATAGTGAGACCATTGCTATTAAAAAGAAAGCCATAATAAAACTTATTTTTTTCTTCATTTAAAATAACCCCTTATTATTAAAATTTTAACCTTTTTAGGGCTTTTAGTCAAAATTAGGTTGATAAAGGTCTACTTTTTTCCCCTTTATATAGTAAAAAGGAGAAAGGAGAGGATATGATGGGAGAAGAATATCAATTTTTAATGGGTTTAATTAGCAATACAGGTTTTCCGATTGTCGCTTTTTTATTAATCTTTTGGAAGTTTGATAAATCACTAGGCTTGCTTGCTGAAGCTGTAAATAATAACACAAACGCAGTTCAGTTATTGTTGCAAAAAGAAAATCATGAAAATAAGTAATTGGTTGTTATTAATTAAACGTTGTTGAGATTGTATTTAAGCCAACCTCTAATTTGTTACTCAAATGGCTCTCGGCTTACTTTAATAATACCGTTGTATATAAGGATATAAATCAATTTTCCAGTACTCTATGTACTTTCGTGCCAGAATAACCCCCTTGGGTTGCCAGTACTTCTTCTAATTGCTGTAGGCGCTCTTCAAATATTATGGATTTAAGCGAATCAACGATCAATCAATATGTGAAATCTTCCATTAAAAAACTAAAAGCTAAAAACCGTTCCCATGCTATTAGCTTACTTTATCAGCAAGGCATTTTATAAAAAAATGAAGGGGATTTTCACATCCCCTTCGTTTTTTTATAGAAAGTTACTTTTCAATCACTCTATTTTATAATTTGTATTTTGTTCTTTTCGCTTTTATCGACCATCCAGTGACCTATTCGTCCACATCCGTAAAGCCTGCCCAAATGGGTACGCTTGAATTTTCTTCTGGGATAAAACGGTGAAAAACAGGTTCAGAAATGACTGCATATAATTCATCCAAATCAAATAAAGCATACGGGCGAATTACTAGTCTCTCAGTTTCAATACGTAGATATAAAAACATAATCATTACTCCTCAACTTTAAAAAGCGGGCTACGTATACTAATCCCAATAATTTATCATTAAATCCGTCGACCATTTTGGTTGTTTTATTTCACCTTTTGGTAAAAACTCTTTCATTACTGGTTTTATATCTATAATAGGTGTTCCATCAATAGCGTCTAAGCCTTTAACGATTAATGTTCTATCCTTCAATTCTAGTAATTCCACAACCGTTACACCTATTTTATTAGGCCTATTTTTACCTCTCTGTGCAAAAATACCGACTTCTGGATAGTCCTTATTATTTCTCGGATGTCTCGCTTCATATTGGATTTTCTCATCTGAAACTTTGTCAAAATAAAATATAATTTCTAAATGAGAAAAATCATCAATTCCTTTTAAAGAAGATTCTTGCATATCCTTTGTCAATTCAATAGTAGAAATAATGCCACCCCAATTGTCATCTTCAATCATCTTTCGACTATTGCTTACTGCAGCTATTGGTTTAATGTTATATTGCATATAATGACCCTCTTCTATTGTGGATTTCCTTTCGATACACCTTCCGTTTAATTCCAGTATACTCCAGCTACTAGCAATGTCAATTTACGACAATTAGCCTACAATCATCGGCTCCATAACACTTAAACAAAAAAACGTACACATTCTAACAGGCGTGTAGAAGGAAAATAATCAACACCTATTGAGACACTACAAACTAAACAAAGTATCATATAACAATCGAACGCCAATTATTCACTTTCAAGTATGTTATTTATTGTCTTGAAGAAAAACAGAGAAAATAATCCTGGGAGAACAATTGCTAAACCAACAATTCCATAGGCTTGTCTTGTACTTAAATCAAAAAAGGAAGTCGAAGCAAATACTATTCCTATTGGCATTGTCACTCGAAGAAAAAGTAATCGAACAGCACTTAGTTGAGCTAATCGTTCTTTAGGAGCCTGCGATTGAAAAATTGCTGCACTCTGAGAGTTGAATAAAGGAAATAAAACCCCTCCTATTAATTCACACATCCACGCAGCTGGAATTGATTTAACAAAAAAGAGAGAAACAAATGAAAGACCTCCACCAATTAAACCTAAATGCATGGTGACATATGTCTTAGGTATCTTTTTAAGTAATAGCATCCCAATTACATATCCAATTGGAAAAGCCCCAGCAAATATCCCATACTCCCATGACTCTCCATTAAGGTCGCTTCGAATAAATGGAATACTTAACACGGTTGTAGCTCCTACAGCAAACTGAACTGTTGAGGAGAGAAATGTAAGTCGTAAAAGATACTTATATTTAAAAAACGTACGATATCCCTCTTTCATTTCCCCCCACCAAAGCTTCTTGGTCCAAACTGGTACTGTTTGTTTGCTTGATGAAGACATTTGACTGAGTGATATATAACTAATACCAAACATAATGCAGGAAAACATATAAATAAATTGCATTGGGATAGCTAATAACAGTAAAGAAGTTAATCCAGGAGCAAAGAAACTCATAAGTCGAATAGTTCCATCTAATAGCCCATTAGCTTCAGTTAAATCTTTTTTCTCACAAACCTCAGGTAAAAGCGAAAACGAGAGGCTAGCGTAAATTGGTTGCATTAATCCTAAAATAAATTGTAAAGCAATTAACCCTATAATTGTCCCAATGTTTTTATCAATTACAAAGCCTATTAAAGGAAGAAGATAGGCACTTGAACGAATCAACTGTATATTTCGAATCATTTTCCCCTTCTCAACATGATTCAAAAACGGTGCCGTGACACTTTGTAGAATCAAGGAAGGGATAAAATAAACTAGCCAAAGTATCCCCATCCATTCTTTCGATCCCGTTATTTCATAAAGTAACAATCCATTAGTAATCCCACCAGCTGCACTACCCAGTTCTGATACTATTTCCCCTATCCAAAGTGCTTTAAATGACTTAGAATACTTCTTCATCTTTAAGCCTTAGATATTGCGTGAGACGTGAAAATATTTTTTCTATTTCCATTGGATTTGCAGAATAAATCCCTTTATCAACTTTAATTAATCTCGCAGCCTTTAACAGAGATAGTTGATGATGGAGTGTCGTTTTATTCATATTGAACTGTGCACTCAACTCTTGCAATGAGGAAGGCCCTCTTAGTAGCTGATAGAGTAATTTCAAGCGCAATTCGTCTCCCAACGCTTTATAGCTACGAACTAAATCCTTTGGAGGGACCCCAAGCTCTTGTAGTAGTTCCTCTTTTAAAGGATAAAAGAAAAGTTTTGTATCACTTGTTCGTTTTTCTAAAATCCAAGGTCGATATGATACATGTGGTATAAGTTTGACAGTCCAAATTGAAGGCTCAAGTTGATATTTTACGCCACCTGTAATATGTTCAATCTCTTCCATTGGATTTGTCACATTTAATGACTGATATTGTTTCTCTTCAAAATCAAGTGCTTGCAACCACTTGTCCCATTTTTCGTGTTTACTTATCCAGCTATGCCATTCATTTAATACACTAGAAAATAGTTCACATAACTCTTGATACGAGTAGTGACA
The DNA here is from genome assembly GCF_054062295.1 of Lysinibacillus sp. TE18511. NCBI lineage: Bacteria > Bacillati > Bacillota > Bacilli > Caryophanales > Bacillaceae > Lysinibacillus > Lysinibacillus sp. TE18511. The sequence continues at coordinate 20,088 of NZ_JBSSFD010000054.1, read as the reverse complement.
GAGATTTCGTATGTATTCTCCTAAATAGTCATGATCGTCGAAATGAACTGCATACTCTTCAAATAGATTAGGATTATTGTAACTAGCAGCAGTTTCCCTTCTCCTAAGTTCTGTTTCACGATTTTTATAAGGTAAAAGTATTTCATAGAAGCTTTCAATTGCTATATCGTAAAGTTGGTTTGAAAAATCTTGAATGGTTAAAGATGAAATCTCATTCTGTAGCATAATCAAGCCATACCAAAAATTAGTTTTCTCAATTAATTTTAACGATTCTACCAATGATTTTGGCATCGATTCTCGGGCATTTGTCCATTCTTCATCAAATTCAAACGTATGTCGAAGCTGGATATGTGTGTATCCAGCTATTCCAAGAATGACTTCCCATACAGGTGATGATTCAACTTGTAAAGAAATTTTTTCAGTAGGCTGTGGCGAATAAAGGTAATTCATGAAAATCCCCCCTTAATTTACGTTATTGTAATTCTAAAACATTCAAATTTAAAATTCAATATTTTTCGAACAATCAACAAACTCAGAAGTATTAAAAACGTTAGATTACTAATCTTTTGAACTAAAAAATATTATGAAATGTTGTGAGGGATGTGATATGGTATAGTATCTACAATGAATTTTTAGAAGGTGAAAAACATGCTAGAAGTAAGTGATAGTAAGTTAGCACAATATATTATACATTTTATTGGGGATACACTCGTGTTAGGCGAGGAGTCATTTTCGCAGCCAGAGGTTATGCTAGAGGCAGCTTTTACACAGCTAGCATTTAGTAAAATCGATTTAGAGCAGCAATACGAATTTTTTCATGAAACAGATATTGGATTAAATGAGGTATACACATATGTGAGGGCTATTTTTGATGAGGAGAATAATTTCCTTGAACAATCAAAAAACATTGCTACACACTTACATAGTGTATCTCAACATCCTAACATTAAAAGTGGCGAATTATTTATTGGATTATTTGACAATTGTTTTCTGTCTACAGAAGTTAAAAAGATAATCGCCATTGTTAAAATTGATGAAAAAGAAATGTTTTTAGATGTAAAAAGCGACCAAAACAAAATGGTGGTCAATGGCATTGACGGAATTAATGTCAAGAAGATCAATAATATGGCCATCATCGTAGATATGGGGACAGATGAGGCACCTACTGTCTTTATAAAAACAAAAAGAAAAGAAGATATTGTTTATTGGCAAGAACGATTTTTAAAGATTAAAGCAGCGGATGAACATTATTATAAAACGAATTTAGCGCTAACAGAATGTAAAAAATATATTTTAAAAGAAGAGAGCTTTACGAATACTGAAAAATTGGGGCTTTTGAACAAAACGCTTGATTATTTTAGAAATGAAGATGAATTCCAAGTAAATGATTATATTGAAACGGTATTTGAAAATGCAGAGCCAACACAAAAAGATATCATCATAAATTCGGTAAAACCTTATGAAACCGTTATTTCTGAGAGTGCACTTGAAAAGGCTGAAAAGAAATATAAACGTAAAATTAAACTCGATTCCAATATTGAAATTCAGGTGAACGTACAGGATATTGAGCAAGTGGATGAACTCATTGAAGTAGGCTACGATGAAGCGACAAATCGAAAGTTTTATAAAATTTATTTCCAGGAAGAACTATAATATATACTCAGAGGCTTCCCTAAGATTTATCGGAAAGCCTCTGTTATTTTTACATTTCCGGAGCTTCCATTCCAAAATTTCCCCATTCCTCTTTAGCTGGACCATAAATGCCTGGGACAGTTAATCCCGCCTGTCGCATAAGAACCGTCATTTGTCCTCGATGATGATTCTGATGTTGAATTAAAAACATTAAAAGTGTACCAATTTCCATTTCTTGACCGAAAAATTCAATGTGCTCTTGAAGAGTTTGATCAGTCCAATTGGTTTTTACTGCTTGCACAAACGCATTATTGACTTGAAAATAGCTATCTGCAATAAATTGTGCTGAAGTAGGAACAGGATAATCTTTAGTTGGGGCATCAAATGTTACACTTGTATTTGAAGTAATGATGCGAATTGCAGTAACAGTATGCCAAGCAATACGTCCTAAAGTCCAATTTTCAGACGTTATTTCCTGTTTTAGTGATTCATCAGTTAGATTATTCAATAATTTCTGTGTACAATTGGCTTCAAACTCCCAAGACTTAAAAAAATCATTTAAAGTCTGATACATAATAATCCCCCTTTTTCCTTGCGTAATTATTAATAATTTCACCTTAAAACAGAAAAGTGATTCCTTCTAAAGGAACTGCGTTTACAGATTAGTAGAGTTGATCAATATAATTATTTAATTCTTGTTGATTAATCTGTCCTTTTATTGTGTACTTTAATATACCTTTAGAATCAAATATAAATGTTGTTGGGTAAGCCAATACTTCAAATGATTTTTGAAGTGTATTATCTATATCAAGAAATATAGGGAAACTCAAATTGTATGACTCTTGGAACTTTATTACATTTTCACGACTATCATGTGAAGTAGCATTGATTGCTAACAGCTCAACATTTTCAGGTTTATTGTTATAAAAATCCCTTAAATCAGGAGCTTCTTCTTGACATGGCTCACACCAAGATGCCCAAAAGTTAACGATTAGGACCTTTCCATTGTATTCTTTCAGTGTTGTTGTTGATTCGTCTAATCTTGTTAACTTTGTATCGAAAACAAGCTGTTTTGTTCCATCCTCTTTTTCTACTATCGGATTAACTGTTTCTTCTTTTATGAATACATTTTTCAAAACAATTCCTACAAGTAATACGACTAACAAAGCTGAGAAATACAAACCTAAACGCTTTTTAGACTTCATATACGATCACCTAAGTCTCCCCTTGTGTATTTGTACCTTATGAGTATATCTATCATATATTATATGTTAAAATTTTACATCATATTTAGAAAAATAATAGCAGTAACAGATTAAAATTCACGCTTGCTAATAATAGAATCTATAAAAATGTTTAAATAAAGACACTCCTAAAATAAGAGTGTCCAAATTCGTCTATTATAATTTTTGTGGCAAGTGTTGTTTTAAATATCACATTCCTACCACCATTAGTTTTTGGCTGGTTTGGTCTGCCTGAGTTTAGATTAAACGACGCTGCCCCCTATTACCTTCTGTGTGCATTTTGAATTACAATATGCATACTTCAAGCTAGGCTGACAAAAACGAACTTTAATAGCAATGCTAAGCGATTAATTATCATTATAAATCCTGTAGATAAAGTCGAATGCAACTTTGCCTACAGGAATTTTTTTATATCGATTTTAATCGCTTCTATTTTACAGTATCCAAATACACGCTATCCTTCACATGTAAGATTATCATGGAGTTGTCTTTTTAAAACAGATTACTTTAAAATATTCAAGAGTTGGTACTATGTATTTAGAGTTATACATATTTTCAAGCTCGGACTTTGTTACCCATTTAATATCGCTCACTTCATCTTCTTGGAGTACTGTTTCTGGAATTTCAAAACTTTGATCAAAAAGCCATACATCGTAAAAATCATTGTACGCATCCCTACGTTCACTCTTTATCATTTTACCGTTTCCTCTAGATAAATTTATCCCGATTTCTTCTTTCACTTCTCTTATAACCCCATCGAGACTGCTTTCACCTGCTAAAATAGAGCCGCCTGGACATTCCCATAAGTTAGGATAAGATTTATCCTGATGTCTTTTCGTTAAAAGAATTTCACCCTTATTATTCCTTATCCATACATGTACAACTATATGATAGTCACCATCTGCTAACTTAGCCCCACGTACATGACTTTTATTTGTTTTATTTCTATTTTTATCGTAAACATCCCAAACCTCCATGAACGACCTCCTACAGCTCCATAATCATGAAAACATACTACCTTACACAAAGGGAATTGGAGTCATACTTCATTAAAGTGTTTCATAAATAATTTGTCCCATTTGAGTGACGTCATAATCACCTAGTGCGGCTACTTCTGATTGGAAATCTGGTGACGTTAAAATCTCTTTCACCGATTCAATCAGTTGTTGGTTTTCAGGTGTTTTTAATAGCACAATATCATAACGTTCTCTAATAAGTGGTATAAAATCAACCTCTATGAGTTTAGATATTTTTTCAATGCCTATGCCAATATCTGCATTCCCATTTGCCACAGCAGAAGCCACATCGATATGGCTCATTTCCTCTTCGTTATATCCTTCAATTGAGGATGGAGCTATGTGGTGAACTCGTAATTGTTCATCTAATAAAGTTCGAGCACCTGAGCCTTTTTCACGGTTAATCAATTTTAGTGATTTGGTCTTAAAATCATCGAATGATTGAATTTGCAATGGATTTCCTTTTGGAACATAAAAGCCTGCTCGGCGTGAAATTAGATTGATGAGAACATAGGCGTGACTCACAAAAATCTTTTTCAAATAAGTCGTATTATAATCCCCTGTATCACCGTCGTACAAATGTAAACTCGCAATATCACATTCTCCATTATACATCGCCATGACACCATTAAAGCTACCTTCATGGGAGCGTAATACTTTATTGGATTGTTTTTTCTCAATATATTTTCCTAATAAGTCTAATACTAAATCTTGTCCACTAATAATAATTTTTTTATTATTTGTTGTAAGGGTAGTCGGTACAGTAGACGAAGTAGGAGTGGCTCCCGTTTTGCTCTTTTGTATATATATTTGTAAATCTGTTCGGTCCACACGCATTTGTCGACCTACACGAAAAACAGGTAAATCTCCCTTTTTCACCAAATCATAGATCGTTAATTTGGAAACCTTTAATAATTGCGCAACCTCTTCAATCGTATAGGAATGTTCATGTGACATGTAAAAATCTCCTTCAATGCTTCTATTGATACCATAGTAACGTATTTATGCTTTTTTTAACATCTTGAAGGTTTCTAGCAATTAGGTATTTCTTTTTTAGACATAACTAATTATAATTAGTTATGTCTTGTTATAACGAGTTATATAAGGAGTATATTCAAAGTGAAAAAGTTTTATAGTTTATTAGCTTCATCGTTACTACTTGTTGGTATTTTAACAGGTTGTGGTAGTCAAGGTAGTAACAACAAAACAACAAACGAACCTGTTGAAATAACAATTTCCGCAGCGGCTAGTTTACAAGAGTCATTAGAAGAACTTCAAAAAACCTATGAAAAAGAACATGATAATATTAAAATCATCTATAACTTTGGTGGCTCTGGAGCATTACAGCAACAAATTGTAAAAGGTGCTCCTGTAGATCTTTTCTTTTCAGCAGCAGAAGATAAATTTGACGAACTAGTAAAAAACGGTTTAATCGACCAACAACAAGGAACGGACCTTTTAGCTAACGAATTAGTATTAATCGTTCCTAAGAAAAATGAAAAACACATTCAATCCTTTGAAGATTTAACGAAGGCTGATAAGATTGCCGTTGGTACACCAGAATCGGTTCCTGCTGGCAAGTACGGTGTAGAAACATTGACAAATATGAAACTTTGGGAAGATGTAGCATCAAAAGTTGTGTATACAAAAGACGTACGACAAGTACTTACTTATACTGAAACTGAAAATGTTGATGCAGGTATGGTATATAAAACAGATGCCCTTGTTTCAGATAAAGTGGATGTTGTTGCTACAGCACAAGGTGATACACATACACCTATTATTTATCCTGTAGGTGTTATCAAAGATAGTAAGCATGCTAAAGAAGCTGAAGATTTTTATAACTATTTACAAAGCGATACGGCGATGAAAGTATTTAAAAAATACGGCTTTCAAGGAGCTCATTAATTGATGAGTACCGATTTCTGGTCACCCCTTAAACTTTCTATTGAAATTGCATTTGTGTCAGGAATCATTGTTATAGTAGCAGGTATTCTATTTGGTAAATGGATGGCAAAACGCAAATTCAAAGGGAAATTATTTCTTGAAACGGTACTGCTTTTACCATTGGTATTACCTCCTACGGTAGTAGGCTTCCTACTGATTATTATTTTCGGCAAAAACAGCGTGTTAGGTAGCTTGATAACATGGCTTTTCAACCAACCCGTTATGTTCACATGGTGGGCGGCAGTTATCGCCTCTACTGTTGTTGCATTCCCTTTAATGTATCAATCGGCAAAAACTGGATTCGAAGCTGTTGATGAGGATATCGAGAACGCCGCACGTGTTGATGGTGCTAACGAATGGCAAGTCTTTTTCTTCATTTCAATTCCTCTTGCATTAAAAGCGATTGTGGCAGGTGGAATTTTAAGTTTTACACGAGCTTTAGGTGAATTTGGGGCAACCTTAATGTTTGCGGGAAACCTTCCAGGCAAAACGCAAACAACGCCACTTGCTATTTATATGGCGATTGAATCGGGTAACATGTCACTCGCTTGGTCATGGGTGATTTGTATGATAGGTATTTCCTTCCTTATGCTTCTGAGCGTCCATCTATTGAAAGCATAACAATACAACTGTATCTTTGTAGCAAAAGAGCATGTTTTGAAAAAGATCCAAAACATGCTCTTATTTAATGTGTCAGAACTAGTTGCACTATTTTAGGAATCTTTTTCATCTGTGAATATTTTAAGTGCGCCAAATGCGATTACTAAAGGAATTACCACTAACGTAAATCTAAGAAAATAAATATCAAAGATGAAACTAATGACAACGATGGGTAATCCAATCATAACGACCATTGAGGCAAATTTAGTATAACGGATCACTTCATTCGATAACTGGGGTTCTTCTTTGTACATCCATCTTTTCCCGAACAACAGACTTTCTTCAGGATAAAAATAAGACCAAATTACTAAACCATAAATGGGCATCATTGAAATAAAAAATAAAATCTTTTCAGCCATACTATCCCCCCTTGATCTTTTACCACTATTCTACTAACTTTTCATCCTATTTTCTTGTTTTAATAACCTGCTTCGTTAATTTCAAGTACAAAAATTTACCATCCACACAGTCGAATTCACATGAATATCCAACAAAAAAATTATCTTACCTCTAGGAAATCTCTAGAAGAAAGATAATTTTCATCAGACTATATTATCAATTATAAAGCTACATCTTTACTCTTTACCCACCACTAATTGGTGGAATAAAGGCGATTGTGTCACCTTTTTTTATAACCGTTGAATCGGTTGCAAATTCCTCATTTACTGCTGTCATAACATGTTGCAAAGAAATTTGTGGATATTGACTTTCCATCCATGCTTTAATTTGTCCAACTGTACGGTCTGACAACTCTACAGTTAATTTTGGCTCACCGATGATTTCTTGTAAGTGTGCAAACAATAATATGTTAATCACCAAAATCCTCCTCACTGATTGTTGGGGTTCCTTTTGGATAAGGTACATTTTCTAATTGATCGCCAATCCATTCGGTTCCATCTTCCCAATACTCTTTTTTCCAAATAGGCACAATTTGTTTAATACGATCAATAGCAAATTCATTTGCTGCATAGGCCATTTTACGATGCGGTGATGAAACCGCAATTACTACAGCAATATCCGAGATTTCTAAATGACCAACACGATGCGTAATGGCTATTTTCGCCTCTGGCCATCGCTCTTGTATTTCTTTAGAAATTTGTTCAAACATTTTAATGGCCATAGGTGGATAGGCTTGATATTCCAAATGTAATGTTTTCTTTTCTTTCGTCATTTCACGTACTGTTCCGATGAAAACAGTGATTGCACCAGCGTTTCGACTTGTTACTTTTTGTCTAACTTCCTCAACATCAATTGGTTTATCGATGATTTCAAACAACGATGTAGTCATGATTTTCTCCTCATTTCTCGCATAAGAACTTCTATATATTGTGCTTTTTCATGAATTGAAAAAGTTGGATAATCTAGTGGTTTATCCAGTGGATAGGTCGGCCAGTAAAGAACACAGACGATATTGCTTACTTTTTGTAGCAAGGATTGATCTTCCGCTTGTCGCAAAAGAACAACCTTCGGATAGTGTTCATTTTTATAGCCTTCAATTAAAATGATATCCATTTCAATTGACTCATAAATAGCTAGTATATCAGCAAGTTGCCAGTTACTTTGGTGAATACTCATGCGCAAAGTACCTTCTCCTTCAACTGCTGTTACACTTGCGCCAGCCTTTTCATGACGAGCACTGTCTTTCGAACTTTCTATCGTAGGGATACCACCATGTCCATGATGCTTGATTGTTCCTACACGCAAGCCTTCAGTCGTAGCTTGTGTAATGAGTTGTTCCATAACCGTTGTCTTCCCACTATTTTGATAGCCTACGATTTGTAGGATTTTTCGATGTTCTCCCAAGGCCACTCACTTCCTTGCAAATCTTCTAACAACAAGACAGCTACTTGCATGCCTTTTTCGTATCCACGTGATCCACCTGGTAATACAATAAAGGCATTGGCTTCCGCTAAAGACGAAACAGCACTAGATTTATCAAAACCAGAAGGAACTGCAACTAATTGACCTATTTCATAAGAAACACTAGCACGCACAAAACGGGTAAACGGATTCGGTTTTTTAAAGTCCGCACCTAAAATAGCCTGCTCTCTACGTAGATGTGGCTGCTTATGGCCAAATGCCTTTCGAATAATAGGTCGTGTAAATAGTTCAAAACCTACATAGCAAGCTGATGGATTACCTGAAAGTCCAAATAATAATTGACCATTTCGAGCAGCAACAGTTGTTACACTACCTGGTCGCATCGCTACTTTATTAAAAAGTACTTTTGCGTCAATGGCTTCATAAATGGCTGGTAAGTAATCATAATCACCTACTGATACTCCTCCTGTTGTAATCAATATGTCTACTTCTTGTAGCGCTTTCTCTACAACATCAATACATAAATTTATGTCATCACTAAATTTACCAAAATATTTAACAGTTGCCCCAGCACGTTCAATTTGGGCCATTATCATGTATGCATTACTATTACGAATTTTCCCTGGCTGTAAAGATTCACTCGGTTCTAGTAACTCGCTTCCTGTTGCAATGACACCTACGATTGGCTTTCGAAATACAGGTACTTGATCATAACCAAAAGTAGCAAGTAATGCGACAACACCTGGATTGATCAATTGTCCTTTTTCAATAAGGATTGCGCCTTTTTGAACGTCCTCTCCCTGATATGAAATATTTGTTCCTGTTGCATAAGAGCGTTTAATCGACATATACATTTGATTGTCTTCTTCAAATGTATGCGCTAATTCTAACATAACGACTGCATCGCATCCTTTTGGGATAGGTGCTCCTGTCATAATGCGGACCGCTTCTTTAGCACCTACTACTTCCTCAAATACATAGCCCGCGCCAATTTCTCCGACTACTTTAAAGGTTACTGGATTTTCTGAACTTGCCTCTTGACTATCGACCGAACGAATAGCATAACCATCGTAAGGTGAACGATCAAAAGCAGGTACATCTTGGTCTGCTGCAACGTCTTCTGCTAAAAAACGCCCATATGCTTGCTGTAGTGAAACAATCTCTATTTTTTCTTGGAATGCAAACTCCATAACACGTTGAACAGCTTCACCTACAGCAATTGGTTTTCTTTTCTCTAACATTTGGAACACTCCTTTATCCGAGTAAACGATAATAAATGGTTTTAGCCTTTTGTACATCTTGTATCCCATGAATAACAACACGTCCATCCTGGAAAATCACCAGTCGATAATCCTCCGCTTGGCAAGAAAGTAAATAGGGATTTTTTTGAATATCGCCATAGGGACGAATTTGGACAGCAAGCTGATCAAGATTATAGTGAATCGGTTTAGGTGGACGAATTTGAATGGCATCGCGACCACATAAAATATCTAATTTTGTTTGATTTTCGTAGGACAAATACGGATATGTGGGGTTGTTTCCACAAGATGGACAATCACTTTTACGTATTTTTTCCACTTTTATTTCATAGTGTTGATTTTGCCAAACATCAAAGGTTAAAAAGCTTTTTCGAACCGCTTCTTCATCCCCTACTAAAAGTTTGAAAACCTCAGCTACTTGATAAGCTGCTACTATTTGAACAGTCGGACTAATAATTCCAACTGTATCGCATGTCATTCCTGTATTAGGCATCGCCTCTAGCAAACAATGTAAACAAGGTGTTTTACCTGGCACAATCGTATAAGTAGCGCCATAACTACCAACACAAGAACCATAAACCCAAGGAATTTGATATTTTTGTGCAAGGTCGTTCATCATAAAACGAATATCAAAGTTATCTGTTGCATCTACCATGACATCTACATCTGTAAGTAGTGCTATTAATTGCTCTGAACTTGCATCCAGAATATATTCGTTGATTTCCACCTCTGAGTTTATACTTTGTAGTCGTTTTTTGGCAGCGATTACTTTAGGAACTTTTTCTTGCGCATCTTGTTCGGTATATAGTTGCTGTCTTTGTAAATTACTCCACTCTACATAATCACGATCAATAATCGTCAACTTTCCAACGCCTGCCCTCACTAGAGCCTCTGCGCTAGCACTGCCCAATGCACCAACACCTATGATTAGAACATGTTTTTGTTTTAGAAATTGCTGCCCTTTTTCTCCGATTGGGCTGAATAATTGTTGTCTAGAATATCTATTATGCATAAATGTTTTTGCCTTTCTATCTATGAATTTTAGTTTGACCTTTTAATTTATAGCTTTATAATAAGAAAAGCGCATTGAGCCCGTTTAGCCGCGACAAGCTTTTGGAGAGCCCGAAGCGACCTCGAGCGGCTGGCACGAATGCCTAGACACTATTTTAAATAGAAAAATTTTATACTTTCTTACTCTATAAAAGGAGGTCTTTACCCTTGCATCCTACACATCATCAACTTCCTATACGAGCTGCCATTTTAACTGTGAGTGACACACGCACAAAGGCAGATGATCGCGGTGGCCAGTGTATTCAATCGTTACTTCAAGAAGCTTCATTTGAATTAGTGGACTACCAAATATCAAAAGATGAACCACTTGACATCGCAAATCATGTAAAAAAATGGTGCGTTGATCACACCATCAATACGATTATCGTAACAGGTGGAACAGGATTTACTCCAAGAGACCAAACATACGACACCCTTCTCCCTCTTTTCGAAAAAGAGATGATGGGATTTGGTGAATTATTTCGAACATTAAGCTACGAAGAAATCGGTCCAAAAGCCATGTTTAGTCGTGCCACAGCAGGGAGTCGCGATAAAACGGCCATCTATTTGTTACCAGGTTCCACCAATGCCGTTACACTTGCCATGACAAAACTAATTCTTCCGACTGTGCAACATTTTGTCGGTGAGCTGAATCGTGTATGAAAATAGCTGGTGTTGTCTTAGCTGGTGGTCAATCTTCTCGATATGGTCAACCGAAAATGTTTGAGTTGTTTGCTGGCCAGCCATTATATAAGCACAGTCTCATAGCCTTACAAAAAAATCAACTACAGCCTTTAATTATTGCTACTAATGCTAGCTTGCAATCGAAGTTTGTAGAAGAAAAGGTCCAATGGATCATTGAAAAACAGCCTCATCAAGGACCTCTGTTTGCCCTGCAAAATATCATGACTAATTTTCCCGATGTCGAATGGTTTTTTGTCGTAGCTAGTGATATGCCTTTTATCCATGCAGATTTTATCCAAACCATGCTCACATTTATCGATGATCGTTATGATGCGATTGTTCCGAAACAAGATTCAAGATTACAACCTCTTGCTGCTTTATATCGACGCAGTGCTTTACCGATAGCAAATCAATTAGTGCAACAAAACAAGCGAAGTATGAAAGTCTTGTTAGAGCAACTTCAAGTATGTTATGTTCCATTTGAAGAAGAAAGCTCAACATTTATCAATATCAACTCTCAACAAGATTGGCATCAAACATTTGAAAGGAAGTCTAATAATGAGTAATTTTACACACTGGAACGAAGAAGGTCGTCCTAAAATGGTCGACATCTCTGATAAAACAAGCACCAATCGCACAGCCATTGCTCGTAGTACGATCACTTTATCCGATGAAGTCTATCAAGCCATCCAACAAGGAGGCATTAAAAAAGGCGACCCTACGCAAGTAGCGCAAATTGCCGGGATTATGGGTGCTAAAAAAACAGCTGATATTATCCCTATGTGTCATCCGATCATGTTACAAGGTACCGATTTCCAATTTGACTATACAAAGGCAGAGGTTGGCTACGAACTTCACATTCAAGCAACAGTAAAATGTAGTGGTAAAACAGGCGTCGAAATGGAAGCTCTAACTGCTGTATCTATTGCCGCACTGACTTTTTATGATATGTGTAAAGCCGTTGACAAATCTATGGTCATTAAAGACACATACCTTGTTGAAAAAACAGGCGGAAAAAGTGGCACCTTTGTGCATAAATAAACAGAAAAAATCCGGCATTATTGTGCCGATTTTTTTCTGTTTTTTTACATAGCCAATCCTAACTAATACCTCTCTATTGCGTCTAACCACCGATGTGTGACATTTCGATTTTTGAGTTTTTCCGTTTTTTCATTGTCTGTTCATTTCGTTCATCGGAATAGCGATCTTTTCTATTTTCCCAAACATTTGAAATGCATTGGGTGATCGCTTCATCGTCTGCTCCAGACCTTAACAACTCTCGTAGATTCGTACCCTCTGTTGCAAATAAACACGTATAAAGTTTTCCTTCTGCAGAAATACGAGCACGCGAACAATTTGAGCAGAAAGAATCTGTTACAGATGATATGACGCCGATTTCGCCCTTAGCATCTTGATATTGATAACGCGTCGCCACTTCCCCTTTATAATTAGGGTCAACAGGATGTAAAGGAGAAAACTGATGAACTTGGTCAATAATTTCTTTCTTCGATACAACCTCATCTAGTTGCCAACCATTCGAATTACCGACATCCATATATTCAATAAAACGAAGAATGTGCTGTTTCTCTTTAAAAAATTGTGCCATCGAAACAATATCCTGTTCATTTTTCCCTTTTTGAACAACCATATTGATCTTTACTTGTAAGCCTGCTTCTGCCGCTTTTTCTATACCTTCTAACACCGTTGTCACTTTTCCACGATGACCATTCATCTCGAAAAAACGTTCCTCATTTAATGAATCTAGACTTATAGATACTCGTGATAATCCTGCTTTTGCTAAATCATTTGCATATTTTTTCAATAAAGTACCATTGGTTGTTAAGGCAATCTCCTCTACTCCAACGATACGATGAATACGTTCAATTAATTTTGGCAGATCACGACGTAGTAAAGGCTCACCGCCAGTAATGCGTACTTTTCTCACACCTAAGGAAACGAAAATCTTTACTAATCGTTCGATTTCTTCAAAACTCAACACTTTATCGGACGGTAAGAAAGCATAATCTGGACCAAATACTTCTGCAGGCATGCAATATTGACAACGAAAATTACAACGGTCTGTCACGGATATCCTTAAATCTCTTAATGGTCTGTGTAGTTGATCTTGTAGACTAGTAATTGTAATCTCCTTCTTTCATTTTGATCAATTATGCCTCTGCATAATTGTGTCCAGAATCGACTTTGTGCTTAGGCCTGCACGAGGGCCGACACGATGTCGGTCATTTCGGTAATGCCACAGGACGTGGCGTTATTACCGATGCAGGTCAGTTAGCCGTTATCGCATGGATGCGATGGTTTTAGGCTAACATCCCCTAAGAACTCCTTTTCGATTCTGTGACATCCGCCGGAGGCATTAACTTCTTTCAGCGGATATTTGGACCTCCTGCTGAAAGAAGTTAGAGTCAATCTTTTGTAGGCAATTGAATACGCTCTTTGTGTGTATAAATGTTAAGTGTATTTTGACGAATAAAACCTACCGTTGTAATACCTAGTTGCTCTGCTAATTGCAATGCTAATTCTGTTGGAGCAGATTTAGATAATACTATTTCACAGCCAATCTTCGAGACTTTCAGTAAAATTTCAGATGAAATCCGTCCGCTAAATACGATAATTTTATCTTGCATGCTAATGTTGTTTCGTAGACAATGTCCATAAATTTTATCTAATGCATTATGGCGCCCAATATCCATTCGACTTAATACAATACCATTCACATCACAAAGCGCTGCATTATGAACACCACCCGTTTGTTTGAAAATCTCAGCCGAATCTTGCATATCGCGCATTAAACGAAAACAATCATCTGTTGTAATACGCACATGAATACCTTCCATTTTTTTAGAAACTAATGCATCATTAGCAAAAACAAAACCTTGACGACTCATGCCACAACAAGATGTAATGTATCGTTTATTTTGAATTTGTTGAAAGTAAGGATTCACATGCTTTGTTTTAACATGCACAAAACCTTCTTTTTCTTGGTGCCAAATTTCTTCAATATCTTCGTTATTGCGAATGATTCGTTCAGAAGCCAAATAGCCAATCACCATATCTTCTACATACTCTGGTGTGCAAACCATCGTCACAAATTCTTGCTGATTAATCTTAACTGTGACAGCGTATTCAGTGACAACGGTATCTTCCATTTCTTTGATTTGATGATCTTCAACACGTATAATTTCTCTTGCTACCGCTCTATCCATAAGGCATCCCCTTTATTCACTAATATTATCTTCAAAAACAAATACAGAAATAGCAAAATCCTCTTCAATTTTGATATCCGAAAATAAATGGAGTAACTTAGAGCCCATCAATTCTTCCATGCCATCTGGAGGACTTTTAGTATACAAATCTTGAATCATCCTTGTACGTGCAGCATGTACCATTGTTAACCCTTCAGGTGTTCTTGCAATAAATTTTTCAGTTGGTGTGATATTACCATATAAAGTTGAAACAGCCATGTTCTCGACGAAAACAGTATGAATACGCTCTGGTCCCTTTCCAAATATATCTTTGCGTAATTTTCGAATAATGTCGTTGAACTCATGTACTTTTTTTGACATTTTTAACGATTCTCCCAACGTAATTAAACTTTTTTCCTATGCTCACGGGGGTCACCCTTACAGATTGTTAATAATATAGCAACTTGAAAAAAAATTAAAGTGAAAATATTAGTTGATAATTATTATCAATTAATAAAATTTATTATAAATTTATTATAATTATTGTCCATTTTGACTGAAAGGGCTATAATAAGTGGTATTATAAATGGAGTTAAAGTATTTTGATTCTTATGTCATGGTTGCTACTAATAAAGTTGAACTATTCGCATGGAGGGTTTTAATATTTGCATTCTATTGTTATATTGAATAAAAAATAAAAGTAGATTGAGTTTTTAGCAAGGCCTGTTAAGAATTTTATCCACCATGACTAATCAGCATGTAATATACGTGCCGTTTCATGGTGGTTTTTTTTATTTTTTGAGCAATAACAACACTGACACCTCGTAATAAAGGATTCTTCATCTACTAAGGTGTAGAAATTTGATAAATCGGGAAATAGAAGTATAACAAGACACCTTTAACTAAAATAATCAACTCGAAATTCTATTCCCGTTTTATCCTAAGTATTAACCTGTTGTCATATAAGTCATCAAAGAACCAAAGGAGGAACCCACCTTGACTAAAATTAACATTAATGGCGTATCTTACGATGTAGCAGATGGAGCTACAATACTGGATACCATTAATCAACACGGAATCGACCATCCACAAATTTGTCATGTACCATCAGTTGATCCTATCGAAACTTGTGATACATGTATCGTTGAAGTGAACGGCCAATTAGTTCGTTCTTGTTCAACAAAAGCAGTAGCCGGCATGGATATCCAACTTACTTCTGAGAAAGCGAAAGCAGCACAAACAGAAGCCATGGACCGTCTACTAGAAAACCATTTACTGTATTGTACCGTTTGTGACAATAACAACGGGAATTGTACATTACACAACACTGCAGAATTAATGGAAATTGAACACCAAAAATATCCTTATCAACCAAAAGTGGAACCACATGAAGTGGATATGTCTCATCCATTCTATCGATATGATGCAAACCAATGTATTGCATGTGGACAATGTGTAGAAGTGTGTCAAAACCTACAAGTTAACGAAACGTTATCGCTAGATTGGGAAGCTGATAGACCAAAAGTAATTTGGGATGAAGGCGTAGCTATTAACGATTCTTCCTGTGTAGGTTGTGGTCAATGTGTTACCGTTTGTCCATGTAACGCCTTAATGGAAAAATCAATGCTTGGCGAAGCTGGTTTTATGACTGGGCTTAAACAAGATACGTTAGATCCGATGATTGATTTAATTAAGGAAGTTGAACCTGGCTATAGTGGTATCTTTGCGGTTTCTGAAGTCGAGGCTGCTATGCGTAGTAAACGTACGAAGAAAACAAAAACAGTTTGTACTTTCTGTGGAGTAGGTTGTTCGTTTGAAGTTTGGACAAAAGACCGCAAAATTTTAAAAGTGCAACCTTCTGACGGTCCTGTCAATGCTATTTCTACTTGTGTAAAAGGGAAATTCGGTTGGGACTTCATCAACTCTGAAGAACGAATTACAAAACCATTAATTCGTAAAAATGATGCATTTGTTGAATCTTCATGGGACGAAGCGCTTGACTTAATTGCTACTAAACTAGGTGGCATTCAAAAAGAACACGGTTCTGGTTCTGTCGGCTTTATTTCTTCTTCAAAAATTACAAACGAAGAAAACTACTTAATTCAAAAAATGGCGCGTCAATTATTCGAAACAAACGACGTTGATAACTGCTCACGCTATTGTCAATCTCCAGCTACAGATGGCCTACTACGCACAGTTGGTATAGGTGGCGACGCTGGAACGATCAAAGATATCGCAAAAGCTGGCCTTGTTATTATTGTTGGGGCAAACCCTGCAGAAGGTCACCCTGTTTTAGCTACTCGTGTAAAACGTGCCCATAAGTTACACGGTCAAAAATTAATTGTTGCCGACGTTCGTAAACATGAAATGGCTGAG
Organism: Lysinibacillus sp. TE18511; assembly: GCF_054062295.1. NCBI lineage: Bacteria > Bacillati > Bacillota > Bacilli > Caryophanales > Bacillaceae > Lysinibacillus > Lysinibacillus sp. TE18511. The sequence goes on along the minus strand of NZ_JBSSFD010000054.1, from coordinate 3,196 downwards.
CGTTCTGATATTTTCATGCGCCCAAAACAAGGAACAGACCAAGTATGGTTAATGGCCGTTACAAAATATATGATCGATCAAGGCTGGCATGATGAAGCCTTCATTAAAGAGAACGTGCACTTCTTTGATGATTTTAAAGATGTACTTGAAACATACACACTAGAATATGCAGAAAAAGAAACGGGCATTTCAAAAGAAACGTTGATAAATGTTGCTGAAATGATTCGTGATGCTGACGGTACATGTGTACTTTGGGGTATGGGTGTTACACAAAATACAGGTGGCTCCTATACATCAGCTGCAATTTCTAACCTACTTCTAGCTACTGGTAACTATCGTCGACCAGGTGCAGGTGCCTACCCTCTTCGTGGTCACAACAATGTTCAAGGTGCTTGTGATATGGGTACACTACCAAATCTATTACCAGGTAATCAAAAAGTAATAGACGACGAAGCACGTAAGAAATTTGAAGAAGCATATGGTGTGAAAATCAAACCTGAACCAGGTCGTACGAATATGGCAATGTTAGATGCGATCATGGAAGGTAAAATGAAAGCAATGTATTTAGTTGGGGAAGATATGGCACTTGTAGATTGCGATGCTAACCATGTAGATAAAGTACTTTCACAATTAGACTTCTTTGTTGTACAAGATTGCTTCCTTTCACGTACAGCACAATATGCGGATGTTATTTTACCAGCAGCACCTTCTCTTGAAAAAGAAGGTACGTTCACGAATACAGAGCGTCGTGTGCAACGACTATATCAAGTATTACCAACACTTGGTGAATCAAAAGCCGATTGGGAAATCCTTCAATTAGTAGCACGTCGCCTAGGTGCTGACTGGAATTACAGTCACCCAAGTGAAATCTTTGCTGAAATGGCTAGTCTTGCTCCATTCTTCTCGCAAGCGAACTATGATGTATTAGAAAATTGGGGTAGCTTCTGTTGGGGTAGCCATGATGGTAAAGACACACCTTTACTATATGAGGATGGCTTTAACTTCCCTGACAAAAAAGCTCGTTTTGCTTTAAACGATTGGATCAGACCGGTTGAATATGAAGCACAATATGATTGCCATATTAACAATGGCCGTATGCTTGAACACTTCCATGAAGGTAATATGACAAACAAATCAAAAGGTATTCAATCGAAAGTACCTGAAATTTTTGTTGAAGTATCACCAGAACTAGCAAAAGAACGCGGCATTGAAGATGGAGCTCTTCTTCGTTTAGTGTCTCCTCAAGGCGCATTAAAATTAAATGCCCTAGTAACAGACCGCGTACAAGGAAATGAACTATTCTTACCAATGAACTCTGTAAGCAAAGATTCAGCGATTAATTTCTTAACGGGTCCAGCTGCAGACATCAATACATCGACACCTGCTTATAAACAAACAAAAGTACGCGTAGAAGTATTGAAACAAAAAGGAAAATCGCCACTTCCTAGAACAAACCCACGTTATAAAAAACGCCATCCACAAAATGGGGTTGAAGTACAACGTAAATGGGATCGTCCTGGCTACGTTCACTTAACAACAACTAACGAAAGGAAGTGATTTCATGGCTGCGCCAATTACAACAATTAAAAAACAACAACTAACAGAAGAACAACTGAAGGAAGAAAAGTTAGACAATTTAAAACAACTTCTTTCTGAGAATGAAGAAATGGTCAATCAAGTCTTTTCGATCATGGCAGAATTAAATGATATTGGAGCACTTGAAGCAGCTACAAAGCTACTTGAAGCAAAAGAAGATGTTGCACATATTGCACTTGGTCAATTAACTCGCAAGCCCGTTACAAATCTCATCAACAACTTAATGGGTGCTGCTGGAGCATTAACTGAACTGAATCCAGAAACAACGACAAAGCTTATGGAGAGTTTAAACAGTGGCTTAGATGAAGCTAACAAAGCCGTTGAAGCTGATGAAAAAGTTAGTACCTTCAAGTTGTTAAAAATGTTAAAAGATCCTGATGTCAATCGTGCCATGAATTTTGGCGTTCACTTCTTAAAAGGGCTTGGCAAAGGTTTAAAATAAAGGTGGTTTCTTTTATGCTAACAAACGAGCACATTTTACAAACATTGAAGAAAATTGATGACCCAGAACTTCATAAAAGTATCGTTGACTTGAATATGGTAAGAAATATTCAAGTTGACGGTACGCATATCTCACTGGATCTTATCTTGACTATTCAAGGTTGTCCATTAAAAGCCAAAATTCAAGCAGATATTGAAGAAGCGTTAAAAGCGATTGGTGCATCAAAAGTATCCATCCAATTTGGTTCTATGACAGATGACGAACGTCGCAGTTTAACAGCTTCTTTAAAATCTCAAAATGTTACGGCTAAAGGTATGCCTACAATGCTTCTACCCGACTCTGGTGTCAAATTTATTGCCATTACTAGTGGTAAAGGTGGCGTCGGTAAATCTACTGTGACGATTAATTTAGCAGTAGCCCTTGCCCGCCTTGGTAAACGAGTAGGGATTTTAGATGCTGACATTTATGGCTTTAGTATTCCAGCTATGATGAAGATTCATCAAAAACCAACAATGCTTGACCAAACAGCTATTCCAGTGATGAGTGATGGTGTAAAGATCATGTCGATGGGCTTCTACACTAACGACAACCAACCTGTCATGTGGCGTGGGCCAATGCTCAACAAATGGATTCGCAATTTCCTTGTCAATACACATTGGGGTGATTTAGATTATCTCCTCATCGATTTACCACCTGGTACAGGAGATGTAGCCATTGATATGGCGGCAATGATTCCACAAGCACAGGAAATCATTGTAACAACTCCGCACCTTGCAGCTTCCCATGTTGCTTCTCGTGCAGGTCTGATGGCTCAACATACAAAACACACGATTCTCGGTGTTGTTGAAAACATGGCTTACTTTGAAAATGCAAATGGTGAAAAGAACTATTTATTCGGTCAAGGTGGCGCCGAAAAATTAGCAACTGAGCTTCAAACAAATATCATTGCTCAAATTCCTTTTGCGCAACCCGAGGAAAATACAGGTTCTTCCGTCTATGACGAGGACTCCATTATCAGTGAAGTATTTACCCACCTTGCAGAAGATATAACGTATCAATAAAACAATCGAGTAGGAGGGAGTGATTAGCTCCCGACCTCTCACACCACCGTATGTACGGATCCGTATACGGCGGTTCAATTAAGATGAATAACGCAAA